>JAEEPV010000375.1 GCA_016284975.1 Solobacterium sp. | reverse complement strand
GAATGGATTTCTCAGCCGGGTTATTCGTAGACGGCACGCTGAAATCATCAAGGAATCTCAGGTGTTCTGTTTCAAACTCCTTCATCCTTTTCAGTGTTTTTATGTAATCCGGTATGTACTTTTTCGGTATGTTTGGATTCTTTTCCTTGTAGTCGGTCAGTTCTTTCTCTATGATCTGCCGGTACCTGCAGCGAATGTTGTTCCGTTCCTCTTCCGGCATTGAATCCATCCAGCAGTGCCAGCGGTCCTTTCTCTGTATCGCCACGCTTATCCGTAATGATGTAATACGTATTCCTGCCATCCGTTATGGTATGAGCCCAGCTCATCTTTCCATTGATCTTCATTCCAGTCTCATCAACGTGAAGGATCGTACAGGTCAATAAAAGCTTTAACAGTTCTTTCCGGATATCTTCGCTCTTTTCTCCAAATTCATGCGTCCAGCTTACGATCGTTCCAGGACGAAGATTCAGTCTTCCATTGGTTACTTACATACAGGTTACATACATGAAACTGTCCGAATTTGTTTTATGTTTTGGAAGTTCGTGACAGATTGGTAAAGAGTGTTGAGTAACAATTTGTATTATGAGTACCATAAATATATCTACAAATATTGTCTGGAGGGCATGCCAATGATAACGAATCAAAAAGGAAGCGTATCGATACGCACGATTTTACTGTTAATGGCCAATGCAGGAATGCTGATATGGATTCTTTCGGCCCGCGCATCCGCATCCAAACCGAGTCCGTCCTATACCTACAGCAATACCGGCGGACAGACAGCCACAGCATCTTCGTATGAGAATACGGGTCAGGAACTTTATATTCCCGAAGTAGATGAAGAAACTGCAGCAGTATCGTCCGATACGGCACAGACGGAAGAGACAGCTCCCGACAGTGAACCCGCCACACTGATACCGGATGAAAAACTGAATCTGCAGATGTTTGACTGGTATGAGAACGATGTTCGCTACAACTGGTTCCCGGAAGGATCGGTGCAGCTCACGGAACTGCAGAATATTCTTGGCGACTGGAAGGCCTGGGTGAAATATGATCCGAATAATGAGAGCGGCAATCCAGGAGATCTGCTGGCATATGTGAATATTGATCCGGGACAGAATGCAATCGCTGCGTCCTGCTACTGGTACTGGAGCCGCTATCAGAATGCTCCAGAGGGAAGCTACGACAGCGCGCAGTCTCACTTTTACGGTTCCTTTGAAGACGGACAGCTTTACACCGAAGGTCCGGGCATACTGCATATCAAATACTTCTGCGAATACAACGGCACGCAGTATGGTGTCGGAATGATGCAGACAAAAGAAGGCGTAAAGGCGATCATCTGTCTGATGCGGCCGTAAGGAGAACAGATATGGCGAAATATTGTTACAAATGCGGCGCACAGCTAACTGATGATGCGAAGTTCTGCATCAAATGCGGAACAGCAGTGATCGATGCAGCAGAAAAACCTGCAGCAGCTCCGCTTCAAATGCCTGCGAGTACAGCGGCACAGGCCGCTCCGGAATCCAAAGGAACAATCGGACTGCACATGCCATCTGAAAACAAGCCCGCTGCAGCACCGGCGGCCGGTCTTCAGATGCCAGAGACAGCACCGATGCAGAATGCCACGCCGCCTGTATCCAATAATGTTTCTTCTGAGAAGAAATCGAAACGGGTGACCCTGCCAAAAGTCACAAAGCCGGAACTTCCGCTGCGACAGAAAACAGCACCGGCAAATCCGAAACCGGAGAATAAGAGTTCCTGGGGAATTCTGGACAAGATCCTGATTGTGACACTTGCGGTTCTGGTCGGGATCAGTGCATTCAAGTATCCGGGCTTTCTGATGCCCCATAAGAATGAACCGTCTTATGAGTACAGCGGCGGCGGCACGCAGGGCAAAACTGCAGAGTTTAATGATTCCCTTTCCGATCAAAAGCACACGCTGCCGGAGGTGACCTATCACAGCGACCCGGTGGATATTACGCCGGTCGAAGGGATACATATTACAGCAGAGAAAGACCAGCTGTATGAAGATACCGTTCTTTCTATGACAGCGGTAGACGATCAGGATGAGCGTGCCATGGGAGTTGTGGAAGATCTCTATGCGGAGGGAATCTACGCGCTTGGTGCCTGGGAGTTCGACGGAGGGCTGGATGCCCATGAACGTTTCCCGGGTGAATACACAATGTCGTTTGATCTGAACAAGTTTGGGATTCCGGAAGAACTTCAGGATCATGTCGTCGTATATCGCGTTGATGATGAAAACGAACTGATCGAATATAGCGGAGAACTGAAGAACGGCACCTATCAGATCACCGGCAATCAGAACAGTTTAATGGTCCTGGCTTATGTTGGAACATTCATTTTCATGGTGACTGCTCCGGTAGTTGTGGGCTGGGTCACCGAAGAATTCCGGGCACACTGGTACTATACCTGGCTGGGAGACGGAAAGCTTACCGGAAGTAATAAGTATGGCGATTTCCTGATTCGATACAAAGTAAAGGATGTTGATCCGGACCAGGCGGAAAAACTGGAAGAGCTGAAAGAGATCGAAGAGAAATACCGCGCGCAGGCAGAAGAGGATTTCCAGGCGGACGAAGAGATGCGCCGAAAGACGCGCGGAAGTCTGTATAACTGGTTCAATTCGAACAAGAGTGTTGTGGAACGGCTCAAGGAATACGTTGAGAAAGACAGCGAGTATCAGCGAATCAAGCAGGAGATCAAAATTCCGAAGAACGTCCAGACGATCTTCAGTCATATTCAGACTGCGTACATGTATCTGGGGGACAAGGCGATGGTCCGTGTTCCCAAGGGGACGATCGAATTTCTGGTAAAAAAACTGGGCGGAAAAGATCCAAACATGGGAGAAGCCGTTTCCCACTGGGTCCATAAAACGTATATCAATATCGACATGCGGGAGCCAGAGACCTTTATGGCAGATACTTCCAGCGGACAGGATATGCGGGATAATCTGCTGCTGACGATTACCCATGAGCTGTTTCATATCTGTCAGGATGAGTATCATTTCAAGAACTGCGGAACCAGTGTGAAATTTGATGAGATGGTCTGTCTGGTTCTGGAAGCGGATGCGAAAGAGTATTACATCGACGAAGGAATCATCACGACCAATCCTGCGCTTACGTCAACGAATTATCTGATGACCATGTTCAGTTCTACTGATGACAAAAAAACCGGAGATACGGAATTCCAGCAGCGGTACGGATACCTGCTGTCGACGTTTGTCCGATACCTCCGGGATAAAACCGGTCAGACCATTACGGCAAGACGTCTCATGAATGCAAGAAGCCGGTATAAGACGCCGATCATCAGTGAAATACTGATGGCGGTGTTTGAGTTTAGTGACAAAGAGTATGATTCCTATTTCCGGAAATGGGTAACCGGGGAGGCGCTGAACTTTCTCGGATCGGTCGGTTACTACTATGACGAACACCGTGCGGTCTATCCGAAGATGAATCTGGATGAGGGAGGCATTCATGTGCCGATGAAGGCACTGGGAAGTTATGTTGTCGGCTATCGGGAGTTTATTCAGCAGCGGGAAGAAGTCGCTGCGCTTCTGATCGTCTTTGATGAAAAGAAAAACAGTGCCCGCAAAGAGATGAGTCTTGTGCCGTATGGCAGCTATGAGCAGATCGACGGAGGACTGTTTGTCTACCCGCAGAAAAAATTCCACAAAGCTGCAGGTTCCGCCAATCGCAGAATGCTGGAGATCTACAGTACCCTTGGAGACAAAAAATATGACGGATCCACCGGCTATACGATCTACACGATGTATGCGCCGAACAAACCGGGTCTGGAACAGAACAAAGACAATCTTGTGATTACGATGCCTTCTCTTTCTGCGGCGGCAGTGGCCGGACACTTGGACGGCATCGTGATGACGGTCTCCGCAGCCGGAAAAGAAGGAAAGGCATTTGACATCACACCGGAAAAGTTCAGCCAGCCAATCGAAATCCCTCTCTCCATGTTGGATGTCGATCCGGAAAATGATGATACTGAAATCAGCGTAACACTCAAGGAGTATGTCCATGCCTTCCGCGGCGGTTATGACTGTTACGGACCGGAATCGGAACCGGCAGTTCTGAAGATCTCGAACGGAAAGGCAGATTCGAAAACGTATTCGGGTCTGACACTTGCATCGGATTCTTTAGTCAGCTTCCATGCGAACGATAAACCGGATACGGATTCAGAAGTATATACCTATGATCCGTGGCCGACGAATAACACCGTCACTGTTCAGGGAGACAAAGTCATTCTGGATCTTGGGGAACTTGGCTTCCATTTACACGGACATGACCGCAAAGACAGCAATATCAAGGTCGATGAGGTGTTCACCCGTGACCATATCCGGATCGTCGGAAAAGTCGAGGACCGGTATGAGAACACACTTGTCTGTTCCTTAACGGAAGTGACGCCGGATATCGGCGGAACCGTAAAGATCGATGCGGTGGATGCGGAGTATGCCGGAGAAAAAGTGGACTATATCCCCATATCACTGTATGAGGAATGTCGGTTCAGCTATGGGGATCTGGAGCTTGATCAGCTTGCACTGGACGGAACGAGTCTTGTCCTGAAATTCCAGAACGATGATCTTATAAAGGTTGAACTTAATATCAATGGAACGTTCCGGAAAAACGGAACTGAAACGGTTGACGGGAAGAGTGAATCGAAGTCCACGGAGTGGACGCATTCACTGAAGATCGAACTGGAAAAACGATAACACGGTTTATACGAAAATTGAGAAGAAGGATCCTTGTGTCGGAAAGGGTCTTTCTTTCCAAATGGATAGTTCAATGCCTGGACTTATAAACTTCGATCGTAAAGGTCAGACTCTCGATCTGCTTCGTCTGTCTTTCAAGGAGTTCGATCATAGAAGAATCAAAGGATTCTTTATTCAGGAAATAGCGTTCAGGATTCATCCTGCCATAGGTATTAATAACTTCCATACCCAATGTATAAGGGATAGAAAGATAGAATGCAAATGCCGAAACCTGTGGAAAACTTTCGAAAAACAGAAGGTCCAAAAAACACAATTTTTCGCAATATCAGGCCATATGAGGTTTAAAACAGAACGCTCATGAAGCGAAACGAAAAAACCTTCACTTTTTTGATCAGGCGTTTCTTCCAGGCCGTATTTCGCAATTGTGAAGGAAATAAATTTCTTGAATTTGTGGACAAATGTGGATAACTTTTTTGCCATCTCTACTCGTCAATGAGATTTATCGGTGAATGGTTACAAGAAAAGAGGGATTCCGATCGTTCGGCGGCTGTTTTCCGAATATCGAATGACAAAAATAAACTGCGATATATAAGCCTCAAACGAAAAAAATGGCCGAAGCCATTTTACGATTCTTATGCAGAACTCTTCAGTTTTGCCCGGAGAACATCCTTGTTCAGAAGATCCAGCGTTTCCGCTTCGGCAACCAGTTCCATCTGCAGCATCGCCTGGTTCATCGGGATGACGATGAAGCCAATCAGAATATCAGCGACCATTGCCATGGTCAGTGCAGAAGAAGGAATGCTCAGTTCGGCAAACAGCACCGTATAGGTGAGGATGCCGATACCGGACACCGGCGGGGTTGCGGCTGTCAGGGCGACGGTCAGAGCGATCGCGATAAACAGCCAGATGATGGAAACGTTGACTTTATAGACGGAAGCTGCATAAAGCAGCAGCACGATCGTCGCAATACCTTCTGCAGGCATGTAGGAGATCAGGCCGAGCGGAATACCGAAACTGGTCAGTTTCTTACTGATACCGAGCTTGTTCTCGCAGCAGTTCATATTCTCTGTAATCGAGGCATCGACCGATGAGTTGCGAAAAGCAATCAGGAAGGAAGGCTTCATTTTTTCGATCAGAACCGAAACCGGCACCTGTTTGTCATGGCTGATCCTCAGAATACTGATCGCCATGGCGCCAGATGAAAGAATCGTGACGGACAGCAGAGGGAGCCAGAGCCCCAGAATAATATTGACGGATCCGTTCCAGATGCCAAGGATCAGCAGTACGGTAACAAAGAACGGAGTCAGGCGGCTTACCCAGTCGGCGATAATGAGACCGACGGTATCTGCCTGTTCAATGATGGTCTGCAGGCGGGAGCCTTTCGGACCGGCAGTCAGAAGCGCATTGCCGATTACCAGCGCAATCAGGATCATCTGCGGAGAGTTGCCGGTGATGATCGGTGTAAAGGCATCATTCGGAATCGCCTGCAGCAGAAGATCCAGTACACTTGAGAACTGGGACTCGTCAAACAGGGTCTGTACGAGACGGATCGACAGTGGTTTCAGCATTGCAATTGCCGATAACAGCGTGGCGATAAACGTGATCATGATGAATCGGAGCGCCAGACGTCTGCCGCTTTTTCCGATGGCAGTCATTGAACCGACGGCGCAGGTCGTGGTGATGACGGAAAGGAAGATGACCGGACCGGACGTCACATTCAGCATCCGCAGGAAAACACCCTGAATCGGATCGAGGATCGTATAGACGATCCGGCTCATGATCTCTTCCGGAATGATTCCTTTTCCAAGAATACCGATACTTCCGCCGATCATGACCGCCAGCAGCAGTTTCAATGCCGGGTTGCG
>JAEEPV010000374.1 GCA_016284975.1 Solobacterium sp. | reverse complement strand
CTTCCTGCAAGAGGCAGCTTCTTGTCATACTTGTTGTTTACCAACAACAAGTATATTCAGATGATCCTTGGACATACAAGTTAAGGCGGGTCTTTACATATTATCTAAAATGAAAAATTCTATAACTGCAAATAAAAAACGGAAGGAATCAATCTTCCTCAAAGAGTCCTTTATGGCGGTGGTATGCGCCCTTACGGTTGCCATAGGTCTTGTTTTCCTGTTTTTATGCATATCTGACAGGGATTATTTCGGCATGTTTGAAATCACGGTGAAGCTGACAACCGCTGTTTCCATGTTCATCGCATTCCAGTACTACAAATGGGATGTGGCTAAAGGTCTCATGGGCGGAGTTCTTTTCTGCCTCATGTATCAGGATGCTTATCTGGCTCTGGCGCAGCTTTGGAGCGAACAGGATTTCAACGTTTATCTGATGGCCGGCGTACAGGGCAGCGTTTATCTTGCGGCGGCAGGAATGTCCTGTCTTATGACCGTGATCATCACCCTCAATCACTTTTTCATTAATTACGCACGGCACGGCAATCCAAAGGAAGTGATTTTCAACCGTATTGCGCTCATCTTTAAATTCGCCGTGTATCTTCTCCTTCTCGTGGCCAACAGTCAGCTTGGATTCGCACCGTCCGTGCTGTGGAAGAATGCGGTCCGTTATCTGACAGATAACTCACTGCTTCTTCTGCTGGTCAGTGTTGAATCACAGATTGACTCATTCAAGACGATTCGCGGAGAACTTCTGCAGCTGAAGAAGGAAGGAAAGAGATATGAGTAAACGAGAACTTCTGACCGGAATCTGGCTGATGTCCATGGCACTGCTGTCTCTGTTTACCTTTACCGTGTTTTTTGTGGCACAGATGTCGCCGGATATTCTTGACATCGTATGTCCGATTCTCGCCGCAGTGCAGTGCATTACGCTTGTGATTTATCTGTGGGGTCCTGAAAAACTGAAGTATAAGCCGCTGAAGATCCTTTACCGGCTGATGTACGCAACTTCCATTCTGGTAATTCCTGTTTTTATCTTTTCTTTCTCAGGGCTTGTTTCCCAGTATCACGTTCCTATTTCTGACAGTATCGACGCATCTGCCATGCCGGTTCAGAAAATCCTTCCGACCGATCAGACAACCGTATACAATACCGGTACGGTCTATGTCATCTTTCCGGAATATTCCAGTGTTGAGCTGGTATGTGAGAAGCGGCCATCTAAGTCGGATGCGTCTATCACCTGGTGCAGCGGAGCGGCATTCCAGCATGCGATCAGTCTCGGTTTTACCCAGGAAAACGTCGAGGGGGATCATGCGGTCAGCGGCACGCTGTACCTCAGCCCGTACAATAAAAAGGAGTATGCAGCATTTGTTTTTCATGACGGAACGTATGCATTTGAATTTGATAACCCTTCTAATGCAATTGCCCGCGCCGCAGATGCTGGAGGAAGCGGCTTCATGCAGTTTGGTCTGATCAAAAACGGTGTAACCGTTACAAGTTTCGGTCGCCAGAGAGCCCGCTGTTACCGGGCGCTGGCAGAACTTAACGGAAACCTCTGCATCATCGACTCCGCTAATATGATATATTTTGACGGATTTATGGATGAACTTCGACGGCTCGGTGTAACCAATGCCGTGTATCTGGATATGGGTGCGGGCTGGAATTACTCCTGGTATCGGAACGCATCCGAAAAAGTAATAACACTTTTCGGTCTGCCGGTGCCCTGGTCACATAACTGGGTGGTATTCCGAAAATAATCGCCAGTGGTCTAATGCATTAAATGAGCAAAAGAAAAAAAAGCATTCAGACCAGTAAGTCAACAATTTCGTCTGATACTTTTTTCTCAGTGTATTTATATCCAGCCAGGCCAGTAACGGGCACAGAACGAATAACGCTCCCGATCATCGGTTTATTGCCGGTGACGGGAGCTCTTTTTTTACGCGCTGATCTTTATAATGGTTTTGCCCTTTGACTTGCCACCTGCCACTTTTTTAAGCGCCTTGTTGACATCATCCAGAACGAACACCTCATCTACAGACGCCTCGATATGCCGCTGGGCAAATATCTCGGAGATACGCTCCAGACCTGCTCCGTCCTCGTGAAAATCGCAGTGTTCCCTGCGGTTCAATACCGATATTGCGGTCTGCTCTAGTATAATTATTACTGTTATATATCAGCCTTCAGGAGAAGTGATGAGACTAAGTGCAATCGCAGTCCTTCTGGCAGCCAGCCTTACGGCATTCACGTTGTCCGGAAAACCGATCAAACGCCAGGAACCGCAGGAAATCAGTTTTTCCCGTGAAACCTGGAACGATGAAGAGGAACATAAGAAAAGAGTCATTGATCCGGTCGAGAACAAGGACGCTTTTTCTGCGGTTGTTTACAACAATCAGAATGGTCTTCCCACTTCAGAAGCCAATGACATAGTAGAAACGAAAGACGGTTTTATCTGGATCGGCAGCTACAGTGGTCTGATCCGTTATGATGGCAATACATTTGAACGTATGGATTCCACAACCGGTATCGGAAATGTGGGGTGTCTGTACGTTGACCGGAAAGACCGGCTGTGGATTGGTGCCAATGACAGCGGCATCGCTTTGATTGATAAAAACGACGTCATCCACTGGAAAGAGGAAGACGGCCTGAGAAGTCTGAATATCAGTAAGATCACACAGGATAAGAACGGCAATATCTATGCCGGTACTGCTGCAGGCCTCTACGTCTTCGATGAAGATCTGAACTTGACCTCGGTGGAAGATCCGAGAATCCGTAATCTGTATATCGATTTTCTGCTTACCGGCACAGACGGTGCGGTTTACGGCATCAGTAATGAAGGGGCCATCTTTACAGTCCGCAATGGTGAGGTTACCAGTTTTTACGAAACGGCTGATTATGGCTTCAAGGGGGTTATTAACGTGTATCCGGATCCGGACGATATGGGGAAAATGTATTTCGGTACACAGGACTCCATGATCTATCACGTCCAGAAAGATGAATCGCTTACGGTAACAGATGCCTGGGATATCTCACCTCTGTCTGGCGTCATGGGTATCAAGCAGATTGACGGCCGTCTCTGGATTCTTGGCCGCAACGGCATCGGGATGCTGAGAAACAATGTATTTACGTATCTGGGTGATCTGCCATTGAATAATTCGATCACTACAGTAATGGATGACCATGAAGGGAATCTCTGGTTTACGTCTACCCGGCAGGGAATCATGAAGATCGTTCCGAACCAGTTTTCGGATCTGTTTGAACGATACGGTCTGGATTCACAGGTGGTTAACACAACCTGCCTCCTTGATGGAGATCTCTTTATCGGTACGGATACCGGTCTCATTATCACAAGGGATGACAGGGCATTGAAGGAATATCCGCTGGAGAGCGCCCTCAGCGCATCCGGAGAGGAACTGGGATACACGGATCTGCTGCAGATGCTGGAGGGATGCCGTATCCGATCCATTATTCGTGACAGCCAGAACCGGCTCTGGATCTCTACCTGGAGGGCATGCGGACTGGTCTGTTACGACCATGGCAATGTGACGACATATACCGAAAATGAAGGGATGATGTCCGATCAGATCCGAACAGTTCTTGAGCGCCGCGACGGTTCGTTTCTTGTAGTTTTGACCGGTGGCGTCAATATGATCCGTGACGGCAGAGTGGTTGGTTTTTACGGCCTTGATGAAGGAGTTGTAAATCCGGAGATTCTGACGGTAGCGGAAGCTCCCAACGAGGATATTCTTCTTGGAACGGACGGCAGCGGTCTGTACATTATCAACATCAACGAAGAACGGGTGAAATGCATCAGTACAAGAGACGGCCTGAGTTCCGGGATTATCATGCGCATCAAATGGGATGAAAAGCGCCGTCTGTACTGGATCGTCACCAGCAATTCCATCACCTACATGACGGAAGATTATGAAGTGCATACGGTTGAACAGTTCCCGTATTCCAATAACTTTGATCTGTATGAAAACAGTAATGAAGATATGTGGATTCTCAGCAGTAACGGCATCTATGTGGTTCCGATTGACCAGCTGATTGCCAATGAAGAGATCAGTCCGGTCCATTACAGCATGGGGGATGGAATACCTTGCATTACAACCGCAAATTCCTACAGTGAACTGACCCATAAGGGAGATCTGTATATTTCCGGTACGACCGGTGTTGCGAAAGTCAATATCGATAATGCGCTTGAGAATGTAATCAACCTGAAGATGGGAGTTGCCTATATCGACGCAGACGGTGACAGATACTATCCGGATGAAAACGGGGAATTCCATCTGCCGCAAGAGATCCATCAGCTGACGATTGACAGTCATGTTTATACCTATGCGCTGACCAATCCGTTTGTGGAATTCTGTCTGGAAGGATTTGATACGGATTTTACGAAGGTCACAAGACATGAACTCGGACCGATCAGTTACACGAATCTTCCGGGCGGAACCTATAACTTTGTCATGCAGGTGAAAGACTCGCAGGATAAGGTTGGAAAACAGATCTCTGTGCGTATTGATATTGAAAAGGCATTCTATGAAGAGACCTGGTTCTATCTCTTTACTACCATTGCCGGACTGGTGCTGGTTACTGCGTTAACGGGCATCTACGTCAAAAAGAAGATGAAGGAAATGGAAGAGCGGAACCATGAAGCGGTGCAGAAAGCGCGCCTGAATACAGAACTGAAAACAGCAGGCCAGATTCAGGAAAGCATGTTGCCGCATGTATTCCCGTCCTCTCCGTCGGAAAACGGATTTGATATCTATGCAAGCATGAAGCCTGCAAGGGAAGTCGGAGGAGACTTCTACGATTTCTTCTATATTGATCCGGATCATCTGTGTCTGATCATTGCCGATGTCAGCGGCAAGGGGATTCCGGCATCGCTGTACATGGTTCTTTCAAAGAGCGTACTGAAGACTTTTGCGATGGTTGGCAAAAGCACTTCGGAGATTCTGACAAAAGCGAATGAAGCCCTCTGCGCCAGTGAACATGATGTGGAAATGTTTGTTACGGTCTGGATCGGTATTCTGGAGATCAGCACCGGTATCATGACGGCCGCTAACGGCGGTCATGAATATCCTGCAATCATGCAGAAGGGCAAATTCAAACTGATGCGTGATATACACGGCCTGGTTCTTGGCGGTATGGAACATCAGAAGTACCAGGAATACGAAATCAAACTGAAACCCGGAGACAAATTATTCGTGTACACCGACGGTGTGCCGGAGGCAACCGATGCGAATGAGGAGCTGTTTGGTACAGACCGGATGCTGGAAGCGCTGAACCGGAATCCGGAAGGATCACCGAAAGAGGTTCTGAGTGAAGTCGAACAGGCAATCCGGGAGTTCGTGAATACAGCAGAGCAGTTTGATGACCTGACGATGATGTGTCTTGAGTATCATGGAATCACGAAAGAAAAAGCGGAAGCACCGGAATCTTGCGAAACCGACAGTGCGTGATATTATTGAGTGGACCAAAAAGAACAACTGCTTGTTTCGTTATTGCGAAATGGGAAGATCCGCTGTTTC
The DNA here is from genome assembly GCA_016284975.1 of Solobacterium sp. Taxonomy (GTDB): domain Bacteria; phylum Bacillota_I; class Bacilli_A; order Erysipelotrichales; family Erysipelotrichaceae; genus Bulleidia. Next base: position 687 of record JAEEPV010000374.1, on the reverse strand, counting down.
AGGACGGATAAGAGCTTCATGAGGGGGAGTAATTATGATCAGACTGTATAATACAAAAACACTTCAGGTTGAAGAATTCAAACCGATTAAAGAAGGGCATGTAAGCATGTATGTCTGCGGCCCGACGGTATATAACTACGCACATATCGGAAATGCCAGACCGATGGTTGTATTTGACGTTCTCAAGCGTCTGTTTGAGGCGGAAGGCTATGATGTTACATATGTCAGCAACTTTACCGATGTGGATGACAAGATCATCAATAAGGCTCTGGAAGAAAACGTCAGTGAAGAAGTGATCGCACAGCGGTATATCGATGCGTATCAGGGTGTGCGTTCCCAGCTGAACACCGAGCTGCCGGATATCACGCCGCGCGTTACGGAGACCATGGATGAGATTATTGCGTTCATTGATGATCTTGTAAAGAAAGGCAATGCCTATGAGGTTAACGGAGATGTCTATTTCTCCGTAGACAGTGTACCGACCTATGGTGAGATCTCTCATCAGCGTCTCGATGATCTTGAGGCAGGAGCCCGGATCGAAGAGAACGATCAGAAGAAGAATCCGTTTGACTTTGCATTGTGGAAAAAGACCGATAAAGGCATCAAGTGGAACTCTCCGTGGGGAGAAGGCCGCCCGGGCTGGCATACGGAATGCGTCGTCATGATCAACAACAATCTCGGACCCAT
>JAEEPV010000373.1 GCA_016284975.1 Solobacterium sp. | reverse complement strand
GATTGTCTTCATCGAATGCCACAAGTCCGTCAAAGATGATCGGAAGGTTGGAGAAGGATCTTCCTGTTTCTACGATCGGCTCCTGCGGGACTTCAGTCTCCTTTGGAGTCGGAGTCGGTTCCGGAGTGACTTCCGGCTGTTTCATGTCGGCTCCGATCGTGACCGGTTTGGTTTCCGCTCCGTAATAACGCTTCTGATCCTTTCCGATTACGTATTCTTTCATGGTAACGGTGAATTTCACCGATCCGTTTGTTTTTTCAGCGGTAAGGCTGTTTAACGGAATCCCGAACTTCTTTCCGTATTTTTCGAGTCCTACCGTACTTGTCTTGGTCGTACCGTCACTGCACTCAAACCGGATCTCCAGCCCGTCAAGAACCCCGTCCTTCATGGCATTGACGGCGTCCGGAAGCGTAATGTACAGTTTATCGGCGTCCGCCTCCAGTTTCGGCTGATCCGGTGCACCAAGTCCATATACGGTATAGCCGGCATCGCTGGCAGCGACACCGGTACTGTCGCCGTAGATTTCCAGCATCAGACGCGGCCGGTCTTTGGCACTGATGGATTTCAGCAGAGGAACGTATGCCCCGGAGTTTGTCATTACATATTTCTCACACGGCAGGATCTGCGCGTCCGGCCGTTTTTCAGACACTTTCTCATCCAGTACGACCAGCAGCGCCATTTCCTGTCTGCCCGGATGATAGATATTCCGGATTCCCGCATGATAGGATTCCGGGCTCTGGAAGCTCACATGTACTTTTGAATTCGCAGTGACCGGCTGGCTTTCATACTGATAGGGCTTGTATTTATCGTTGGTCATGTGTGTCAGGTAGCTGTTTGAAAAATCCTTCAAGTGACTCAGACAGAATTTCCGCCAGTACTGATCAAACTCCTTCTGGCTCATCTTAAATGCCGTAGTGAGCGGCTCGGACGTACCGGCTTTTAACAGATAGCTGCGCGACATCATGAGCCGCACCGGACTGACCTTTTTCCCGGTCTCTTTCCGCAGATACTGAACAAACGTGGAAAGCGTATAGCCTTCTTCCTGTGTGAACTCATCTCCTTTGATGAAGAATTTATCGATCGGATAAGCCAGCGTTATGTAAAAATCCGCTGCTGTCAGTTCGGGGTCTGTGGTAATGATTTTCTGTTCCTTGTAATAGTCCTTTGCGTCCGATTCAAGTACAAGCGTTACCATTTCATCAAACCGGTTATCATCCTGTGCAATGGAAAGCCGGTATCTCTCCTGACAGATATGAAATGTTTCGTGCGTGATTGTCAGTAACATATTGTCCCGCATTGTTTTCCCTTCTGTCCCATCCTTCAGGAAGGTCTGAGGGTCATTCAGATACAGGTTTACATAAGAATCAATAAAGAGACTTCCGACCGCTTCACCAAAGTTTTTGGATTCTTTATTCATGATCAGATACTGTACGGTATCACCCGGTTTTCGGATATGTTCATGCTTGACGATGTATTCCATGGCGGTCTCGATGAAGCTGCAGATATACTGAACCGACGCAGGCACCTCCAATAGTTTTGCAAGTCTCTGGTATTCCTGATCCGCCGCCAGCTTTTCTTTCAGCCGTTGTGCAACCGAAGTATTCCAGTTAAACACACGGTACAATGCGCTTTCATCCTGGCGGAACTTCTCATAGGTGTCATAATCCTCTTTCGCTTCCGCTTCCAGTTTCTTCTGAATCACTTCCATCTGTTCCATCGTATCCAGTGTCCGCGGTGCGACGTCTCTCATCCGCCAGTAAACCGAATAAGAACCATAATCACTTTTTCCGTGCGCTTCCGATGTTTTTGACAGTGCAAAGTATACGTTCTTTTCCCACTTTTCCCTGACGGTTCCCGCGCCTAAAAACACTGCGGTAACCCCTACGGCACAAAGTCCGACTACTGCCAGGATCGATAAGCAGTTTTTCTCCGTTGCGTAGGTAAGCGTATTTCCCTTCAGCGTACAGTCATATTCCGTACGATCCCCCGAATCACTGACACGGTATACCGTCAGGTTTTCATACAGTTCTTCCGGTATCTCCAGTTCTTCAAGATCAAGATCGACCCGGTATTCCCCGGGAAGCACTTCATTGTCATCAAGACCTGCATTTACTTCCCATGCGGCAAGCGCATAGATATTCTCCTGATACATCTCTTCCGCAAGATTGAATACGGTTTCGTTGTCTGCTTCCACCGGGGTTACGGTTATCACCGTATCGTCATACAGATTCCCTGCTTCCGCTGACACATGCACACCTTTGGCAGCTTCAAAATCAACTGCCGCACTATGAAACGGCCACTCCAGCCCTTCCGGCACATCCGAAAGAGTTTCCGCATCCTTCGGTACATTGATGACCGGCGTGTTCTGTGAGGTTTCGCCATCTGTCTTCTTTCGCAAAAAGCCGGGATATTTCCAGGCGCTGATGCCAAGCAGAATCACAAGTATTACAAGAAGCACCTTATCAACGGTCGAGAATCCTGATGCGCTCTTCGATGCCTTCCGGTCTGCTTTCAAAGGAGCCGGTCTATGAGTAGGAGCTGGAGCCGGGGATGGAGATAGAGAAGGAGCCGGAGAAGAAACAGCCGGTGCTCCGCACTTCGGGCAGAACTTAGCCGAATCCGGCATTGCGGTTCCGCATTTCAAACACTGTTTTGCCATACATCAGTCCTCCCTCATCAGACACAGAATGGCCGGGACACCCTCGGAAGAATTCATTCGGCCAAGGCCGTATTTCACACCATTCCATTTGAAGAAGTACAGGATCTCCATTGTTCCGGAACCCGAGGCCTGATATTGTCCGTCACCGAGATACCCATAATAGTGCGTGTCTTCCCAGTCCGTTACATAAGTGCCTTCCTCCTCCGTGATGTATTGGCTCCAGTACCAGTGAAGCGTAGCGGCATCATTCTCCGTTCCCGGTTCAAGATCGAAGAACAGCAGAAAATCCGCCCGTCCGCCCGTGGTATTTTTCGGATCATATTTGATATAGCCTTTCCATTGTCCGTACAGCTCGGAATTCTCTTTTATAAATTCGGCATCCTCCGGAAATCCGGTCTGACTCACCGTATCGGTGTACCAGTC
>JAEEPV010000372.1 GCA_016284975.1 Solobacterium sp. | reverse complement strand
GTTCGGAAGGAAATGAAATATCATATTGAAAAAAACACGGTTCAGGAGACGCTGGTCATCCCCTTGCTCGGACGGCTTGTGTGCTCTGAGCATTTTCCGGAGCTGTTCTCGGACCCTGAGGCCAAAAGAATCTGCGACTGCCTGGACTATGACTTCGCAGAGAAACGAAAAAAGATGGAATCTGCGGCCGGGCTTTTCGGGGCGATTGAAGTGGCGCAGCGGCAATATGACCTGCGCTGTGAGGTGGAGGATTATCTGAAGGATCATCCGAAAGCGGCTGTCGTAAACCTGGGCTGCGGTCTGGATGACACTTTCCGTAAATGCGGCAACGGCCTTTGCCGCGGCTATAATATCGACCTGCCGGATGTGATCCGGGTGCGCAACGACCTGCTTCCTGCAGGGGAACGGGAGCAAAACCTTGCTTTTGACCTGAACGATCTCAGCTGGATGGACCGGATCGACGGTACGAACGGTGCGGTGTTTTACGCTGCAGGCGTTTTCTATTATTTCAAGACAGGCGATGTAAAAAAGCTGTTTCACGCGATGGCAGAGCGTTTTCCCGGGGCGGTCCTTGTCTTTGATTCCTGCAACGAACGAGGCGCAAAGCTGATGCGGAAGACCTGGCTGAAGGAGGCCGGGATCACGGACGTCAGCGCTTTTTTCTCACTGGAAGACGAGTCGGAGCTTCTCGGATGGAGCGATCGATTCTCTTCTGTCACAGCGAAGAGCTATATGCGCGGCTACCGGGATATCTATAAAAACGTCGGACTGTTCCACAAGCTGATGATCCGTTTCTGTGATACGCTTGTGCGAATGAAGATCGTAAAGATCGTTTTCAGAGGCTGAGTCTGCAGAAGGGCAATTTTACGAACTGTCCGAAAACCGCCTTCATCTACGGCAGTGATGAGACACTGTATGTCTGTGCTCCTTCCTTTGAGGCTGCTATGAAGCAATACAAAGTCGATTACGAGATGATCGTCGGAAAAGGAATGTTCCACTGCTATCTGGTCTTTCCGATCTGTAAGGAAGCGAGAGATGGCTGGGAAATGATGGTTCGGCTTATAAAAAACATACGAAATGACCGTAAAGGAATAGACAAGATCCGGTTGCCGAAGGAGAGAGGGATATCAATTATTTTATTGTTCATCTCTTGACAGAGAGAGAATTGAGGTGTATTTTTATATGCGTTAGCTAACACCGTTATCGTCAGAAGGAGTTCTTTGTATGCCGAGAGACAAGACAGTTAATCATGTTAAAATAATGGCCGCAGCCAGAAATGAGTTCATGGAGCATGGATTCGATAAAGCTTCCATGAGAAGTATCGCAGAGCGCTGCAGCATGACGGCTGCCGGAATCTATCGGCATTGTATAGATAAAGAGGACCTGTTTGATCAGATCGTCTCTCCGGCTGTGGAGAGGATCAACAAATGGATCGATGCTCACGTTGCCCGTTATGTAGATGCTGTCAATCAGGAAGAGCATATGCAGTGGCGCGACTCTGAAATTGATATGATGCGTGAGGTCGTTTATCCGAACATGGAGGAATATCACCTGCTTCTGGCAAAATCAAAGGGCAGCAAATATGAGAATTTCCTCCATGATCTGACAGAACAGAGTCAGAACCGGCTCTTAAGTTATATCCCGATTCTGAAAAGTCAGGGATATGCAGTTTGGGACATAGAACCCAAAGAACTGCATCTTCTGCTCTCGGCATACACAACAGCTATGTTCGAGCCGGTCGTCCATAATTATTCGATGGAAGAGGCGCTGCGCTGCCTGAAAACGGTTGAAGCGTTTTTTCTTCCGGGCTGGAAACACCTGATGGGTTTTTGATCACCGACAAAACTGAATAATACCGCTTTCTGCACCGCCTGCCCTCAATCGTGAAGACAGGCGATGAGTTTGAATAGAAGTTAGTTAACGCTAACCGGCGTTGGTTAGCTAACAATTTTCAAGGAGGTTTGCTTATGGAAGCAAAACGAAAGTCCCCTTCGCCTATCGCATGGGTGTTGGGGCAGACCGGGGATCACGGAGGACAGTACGTTCTCAGCGTATTACTGGCCATCATCGGCGTCGGGTTTTCTGTAGCGCCGTATTTTGTTGTCATACAGATCGCAAAAGCGCTGATGGCCGGAAACCGCGAGCCTGGCTTTTACCTGACGCGCTGCGCTGTGATGGCGGCGCTCTGGGTCGGCCGGGTCCTGTGCCACGCCTTTTCAACAGCCACCAGCCACAAGGCTACATTTGCCGTACTGGGAGAGATTCGCAAACGCTGCACTGAGAAGCTGACGCACATGCCGCTGGGAGCGGTGTTGGAGCAAAGTTCAGGAGCGCTTAAAAACACACTGATCGAGCGCATTGATTCCATCGAAACGACACTGGCCCACATCGTACCGGAGTTTACGGCAAACCTTCTCATCCCGATCATCATCCTCGTCTATATCTTCATGATCAACTGGCGGATGGGTCTGGCTACTTTGGCGACCGTGCCCCTCGGCATGTTCTGTTATGTGTTCATGATGGCAGGCAGCGCAAAGTTCTACGAGCATACCGTGACAGCGACCAAAGCGCTGAATGATACTGCGGTGGAGTACATCGGCGGAATTCAGGTCATCAAGGTCTTCGGCAAGACCAAGAGCTCCTATGACCGTTTCGTCCACGATGCCTATGAGGCTGCCAACAGCTTTATCTGCTGGATGCGTGCAAGTATTATTCCGTTTACTTTTGCTATGGTCATCATGCCGGCAACAATGGTCTCAGTGCTGCCCGTCGGCGGATTGCTCGTCAAAGGAGGGAGCCTTTTGCCGGAGGACTTTGTTACGATCATCATTCTCTCCGTGGGTGTGAT
>JAEEPV010000371.1 GCA_016284975.1 Solobacterium sp. | reverse complement strand
TATACAAAGTAATTTTAGTACAATGGAACTATAGTTTTACGAAATATCATATGAATGATATGGGAGATTCAGGTTATGAAACTGCTGATAACAATCCGCGGGAATTCCTGCAGCGGAAAAACTACACTTGCAAAAGAACTTCAGAGACGTTTTGGCCGTGGTACGATGCGGCTTTCACAGGATGTTATCAGACGGGAAATTCTTCATGTAAAAGATGAGCCGAATCCCAAATCCATACCATTACTGAAACGAATGCTGGAATACGGACATGAAAATGCAGAGATTGTCATTCTGGAAGGTATTATGAAGGCGGACTGGTATCGTGAACTGTTTTCCTATACCCGGGAACTGTATGGAGACCAGATTCTCTCCTGGTATTATGATCTGCCATTTGAAGAAACACTTTCCAGGCGAGATACCAAGGCAAACCGGGATGAGCTGACGGATGCCAAAATGCACCTGTGGTGGACGGAACATGATTATGCGCCGGAATGGAATGAGGTATTGCTGACGGCAGAAGATCAGGTTATGGATGTGGCGGATCGAATTGAAGAGATGGTCCGGACAATCCGGAATGGCTGATACAGACAGAAAAACCATTCAATGAAGATGAGGAGCGAGAATATGCCATTCAGAAAAGATTTTATGTGGGGCGGCGCAACCGCTGCCAATCAGATTGAAGGTGCCTGGAACCTGGACGGACGGGGACCTGCACTGACAGATGTCACAACCGGCGGTACTGCAACGGAGCCCAGAAAGATTACATATATCGATAAGGACGGCAGGCACGGATTCATCACAAAGTTTCAGAAACTGCCGGAAGGGGCGCACTACGCGGTTCTGGACGAATGTCTTTATCCAAACCACGAAGGAATTGATTTCTATCATCACTATAAAGAGGATATCGCGCTGTTTGCGGAAATGGGATTTAAAGTATTTCGGATGTCGATCTCATGGTCCAGACTCTATCCGACCGGATTGGAACAGGAACCGAATCCAAAGGGAATCGAGTTCTACCGTAATGTGTTTCTGGAACTGAAGAAATATGGAATTGAACCACTGGTCACGATCTGGCATTTCGATACACCCCTGTATCTTGAGGAGACACTCGGTGACTGGAAGAACCGGGAACTGATTCCGCTGTTTGTAAAGTTTGCCAGAACCTGCTTTACGGAATTCAAAGGATTGGTAAAGTACTGGCTCACATTTAATGAGATCAATAATACGATCAACTTTCTGCCGGAAGACCTGCCGGATTCCTTCTTTCAGGATGCGTACCAGCATCTCCATAATCAGTTCGTAGCTTCCGCCAAGGCAGTCAAGATTGGTCATGAAATCGATCCGGAGAACAGGATCGGATGTATGATCTGCGGAATCACCTATTATCCGCATACCGAAGATCCCAAGGATATTCTTTTCAACCGCTACAAATGGGAAAAGGGAATTTTCTACTGCGGAGATGTTCAGTGCTTCGGCACCTATCCGACCTACGCGCAGAAACTGTGGAACGAACACAATGTAAAACTGGATATTACGGAAGATGATCTGAAGGTACTGAAAGAAGGATGCGTGGATATGTATACCTTCTCCTATTACATGTCAATGTCAGTCACTACCCATAAGGATGAGGCTGCTGCGTCCGGCAATATGGTGCGCGGCACAAAAAATGAATTCCTGCATTACTCTGACTGGGGCTGGGCATTTGATCCCGATGGGTTACAATACTATCTTGAGATGATCTATGACCGCTACAAGCGACCGCTGATGGTCGTTGAAAACGGTCTGGGCGCATATGATACGGTTGAGGAAGACGGCAGTATTCATGACGATTATCGGATTGATTACTTCCGGAAACATATTGCGGCTATGAAAAAAGCTGCAGAGAACGGTGTTGATCTGAGGGCCTATACGACCTGGGGGCCGATCGATCTTGTCTCCGCCGGTACCGGTGAGATGCGCAAGCGTTATGGATTTATCTATGTGGATAAGCATGACGACGGATCCGGTACGATGGCAAGAAGCAGAAAGGATTCCTTCTACTGGTATCAGAAAGTAATTGCCTCCAACGGAGAGAATCTGGATTAGCGGCCTTGTTTGGTACGTACACCGGTCCGCTGTAAAGAATGGCCGGACGCTGTGCGGCACGAACCATCGACTGCCAGAGGATGTTTGGGCGATGCCGTTGCCGCAGAAGAGCGGCTGAAGGAGCCGGCAGAGACTGTCGGCTTCCGGTCTGTCTCAGCAGCGAGGAAACACTATAGTTGGATAATTGAAGAACTTTCGAATCAAATGGATCTGTGAAATGATCTGGAGAAGCGGAAGTTTTTTTAATAATCAGAATGGAAGGAAATCCAAACGGAAAAGCCGCAGAAAGCATTTTTTTGGAAACATTTTGGGCATATCCATGACGTTTTTCTCTGCGTAGGATGAATGCGGAAGGAACGCTGCCTGTGAAGAATGTGACGGAATCAAATCATCACTATACGGTGGGAGATTTATGTGAACTGTTTCAGATCACCCGCAAAACCCTGTTCTACTACGATCGGTCAGGCCTGCTCAGGCCGACGGAACGGGTAGGTGTACAGAATTTCAAAGTATATGACACCGAGGCGGTTGAACGGTTGAGAACGATATTGGATTATCGAAGGGCAGGACTGACAATTCAGGAAATCCGTATACTGCTGTCGGAAGAATGCAGTAATCCTGCCGTCATTCTGAATCAGGCACTGGATCGGCTGAAACAGAAACAAAAACAATGTGCCGTACAGATCGGACGGCTGAAAGAGCTGATCCGGGAGCTGGAATGAAATCTGATTTTATTCCGGCTTGACCGTTCCCGCGGGAACAGCGTTACCGTTGAAAGAAATGTAGGGAGGCAGAAATGAGACTGATCAAAATGGAGTGTCCATACTGCAGCGGGCATCTTGAAGCGAAAGAAGGGGATACTGAAGTTACCTGTCCTTACTGCGGAAAGACTTCGCATGTGGATGCAGGAATTGAAAAGAAAGAAACAACGATCAATATCCGGGATGAGGCAAAGATCAAACGTGCAGAACTGGAAGACCGGAAACATCGTGAACAGCTTCAAAAGGAAGAAGCGGAGAAGATCGAACAGTTCAAACACGGCAAGACCGGAAAATTCATGATTGGATTCATGGTCGTCTGTGCGCTTGGAATGCTGAGCGCGTTTATGAATCATAAGATTCTGGCAGGGGTGATTGCGCTCATACAAATCGTGATTCTGGGGGTTTCCTGGTTGATTTCAACCGGTCATATACAGACCATTAAAGGAGTGAAGGTACCGCCGTTTGTGATGACACTGATTGCCTGTGTACTTGTGGTGCCTTATATGATGCTGATGAGTACCCAGACATATGAGAAATATGTCTGGCCCGAGACAGAAATTGCGTCCCGGCTGCCGAAACCGGCATCTTCTTATGGACGGATTGTTCTGAGCACTTCTGATACATTTAAGATCGTAGTGGAAAAAACAAAGGAAAACGACTATCGGAATTATCTTTCCGCCTGTAAAAAGACATTTAATAATGATGTGAATGAACAGGATGCCTATGAGGCATACGATACCGACGGATATTATCTGAATCTGGAGTATGACCGTCAGGAAAGCCGGATGGTGATTCAGGCGGAGGCGCCGATCCAGATGAATGAACTGAAGTGGCCGATCAATGAATTGTCACAGCTGCTTCCGCAGCCTCCATCCAATCACGGAATTATAGAAGAAGAGAGTTCCGAGCATCTGGAGATCCTGATCGGGAATGTAAACAAAGATGCTTATCGTTCCTACGTGGATGCTGTGCTGGAAGCAGGCTTTCAGATTGATTATCGTCGGGATGAAACGGATTTCCGGGGAAATAATGAAGCGGGTTATTCCGTTCAGATTGATGACAATGGCCGCAATACCATGCATATTACGCTTCGGGCACCCAGGGAAGAAACTCCGGAGTCGGAAACAACCGAAGTGCCGGAAGAAACTGTGGAGCCGGAAGAACCTGAACCGACTGCAGAACCAACCACGGAACCGACCCCGGAGGCAGAAAAAGCTCCGGCTTCCGGAATCCGCCCGGAATTCCGCAAAACCATGGAAGAGTATGAAGCGTTTTATGATCAGTACATCGATTTCATGATCAAATACCAGAATTCCGACAATTCCATGGCAATGATGACCGACTATCTCTCACTCATGGGAAAACTGGCAGAATGGGAGGCAGCGATTGATAAGATCGATGAGAAGGAACTGTCAACCGAAGAAGCATTGCTCTTTAATGAAGTTAACCTGCGGATCGCCACAAAACTGAACAAAGCAGCTCTGACTATGAACTGAAGTGAAGCCTGTCTTACGACGGGCTTTTTCGAATTTAAAAAAGGCTGTAACTCCAGGGCCCCTGAGAATTCTGTTTCTCAATTCACCTGTTTGTTACAGCCCTGAATATTTATCAGGAGCCGTAGTGAGTGACCCGTACCGATACGTCCGGTCGGAACCAGTCATCTTTTTCAAACGATTCGCTGCCTGCGATTGTAATCTTTTTGACGGCATCTTCACGGGACAGGAACGGTCTGGATGCATTCGTGCGGACGGTTACGATATCGCGGAAACCGGCCTGGGCAAGTTCTTTGCATACGGTCTGCCAGGAACGTCCGATGCAGGAAGATGCGGAGAACGGTACACGGATCTCTCCGGGATGAAGTGCCTGCAGTTCCTCTTCATTCAGCGGTTCGTAGAAGTTGATGACGACTGGCGCATCATAGGGGAACCAGCTGAGTGGCTGGAAGGTGCTGTTTCCTGCAATGGAAATTGCAGTAATGGTACCGGGCTTTGCGCCGGTAGTTGTTTCTTTGATGCGGGAAGTTTCGATGGAAGTAAAGCCCGCATCACGAAGCTGACGGATGGTTTCCTCTTTATCGGTACCGATAAAGGAGGAAGCATCTCCTGCAACCGGAACCCGCTGCGGGGTAATACCGCGATCTTTTTCAATCAGGTACTCATTCAGGATTCGAACGGCATCCGATTTTCCCCATTCATTTGCCTCATAGGCACGTACTGCGGTCAAAGGATGACTCTGTCCTGCCAGTAACATGAATTCCAGGGACTGGTTAAACACATCATCTTTCAGAAGTTCTTTGTATTCCAGAGCCTGTTTGAGGAACTGATCTGTACTCGCCGTATCTTCGATTTGTTTGGAATAACCAGAAAGACGCATACAGAGTTCAATTACTTTGTCCGGGCTTCCGTCGCAGATTACGGCTGCACGGTCTGCGGAGAATTCAGAACATCGCATCCAGTATGCAAATGCGATCTTCAGGGGAAGGGAGATCAGTGTGCCGATTCCCGGCAGCAGCATCACTGCAGAGCCGAGGATCATCTGCCCCATAGTCCGATACAGCGTATGGTGGCAGGCAATATGACCGCACTCGTGTGCGAGAACCGTAGGAATCAGTTCATCGGGCAGACATTCGATCAGTCCGGAAGTAAGAACGATGAACGGATCCGTATCCCCGTAGGTATATGAGTTTGGCACTACATTCATCTCCAGATACAGTTCCGGTTTTTCAATGCCAAGGGTTTTACAGATCGGATCCAGCATCGCATAGTACTTTGGAAGCTGTTCTTCGGAAAGACGGACCCGGGAAGACATATTCAGGATCCGGAACTGCGTTTCGTTCCAGGTCTTCATGAATGCCTTGATAAAAGGGGTAAATCCCGGTATTGCCTTCAGCGCTTCCAATGCTGCGCGATCATCTTCGTGAATGAAAAAGTTTGAATCAACTGCCATGATTTGAATACCTCCTGATGTAATTATTGTACTTCGGAAAGGGTATTGGTAAGAAATAGTGTATATTCATTAAACTTTCACAAACTGCACAAATTCCTCACACAACCATTGATTATAGTAAAGGTGTCAAAGATATTTGACCTTTCCCCCTATTATCCTGAATCAAGACAGAGATCTGCCAGACATCGGCGGATCTCATTTTTTTAGCTGAAAACGAATAATGTATATAAAGAAAAAACCGCATTTATCAGCGGTTTCCACTTTCTCTTTTCACGAATTCGCGCAGGAAGTCTTCAACGGGAACCGAGGTGCCTTTCGCAAGGTACTCCTCGAAGCAGCTTTTCAGCAGCTCTTCATCCCTCAGTTCTGCGAAAGCGGCAGCTTTCGCGATAAACTCATTGTACGGACGATTCCTTGTAACTCCCCCGGCTACTGCACCGAGTGACTCAAAGTCAAGCTTTGTAACACCTCCTGACTCAGAGGAGACTGGTATTGGCTGATGAAACAGCTCATAATACAGCTGGTTTTTCTGCGTACTTTCCTTTGAGAAATCAGCGTTTTCCAATAAAATATCAATCGACCTGCCCATTTCTGATTCCTCCATTTCCTTTCTCTGTACTTATATACGATGCTTATCAGAATAATCCACAGAATTGAGGCAAAGCCGGTCTGCAAACCGGCCTGATGATGCATCTGTCTGTAATCATACACCTTTTCCCAGAAACTCCGAAGTCTTATGCAATCTGAGATGCAAACAGGGGTTTAAAGATGAATTTCACGATGTTCCGGAGTTATTTTTCTCTCCTTGAATCCGTTTTGTGAAACGCTATCCGTTCCATGGATTGTTCGGATCCGGATCGGTTGGATCCCAGCCGCGGATCTCACTGTTTTCATCAATGTAGAACGGTTCCGGTTTGCCAAGCGGTCCCGGACTGCCCGCATCATCATAAATCTCTACTTCTGTACCGATCGGACAGTTCGAAAAGATCCACAGGGCATCTGCGACCGCCATCCGGATACAGCCCATAGAAGCCTTTGTGCCGAGTTTGTTGTATTCCAGATATTCAAGATCATTCTTATTCATGGAATAATACGGAACCGAGTGGAACAGGATATCTCCGACGATGTCGGTTGCATACTGTCCGTATACATTGCCAAATAGTGCTCTCCAGGTACTGCGGTTAAAGGTATGGAAGACACCGATCGGCGTAGCGGGCCCAGTCGAACAGACAATCGCCCGGACCGGTACAGTGTATTCATGGCTGCTGTCAAGACCGTATACCGTTACACAGTTCTGAATGCGGTTAATACGGATCCGATAAGGATACACATTTGCAGGAACTTCAGTTACTGCGACGGTATAGCTGGCTTCCGCAGTATTTCCGGAAGGGTTCATCGCATGAACGGTTACGGTATATTCCCCGGGCACAGATACATCAATATTGTCTTCCACCGTGTAAGTTCCCGGCTTCAGCTGTTCGGATAATGCGAGGTCATGACTGCGTCCGTCACAGACGGAGGCGATATTTGCGGCGGGATCGAAAGCATCATTCTTCCAGATTTCGACCTGTTCCTTTGAAAAGGCGATTTCCGGATTAACCGGATCGACGACCGTTACCGGATAGGTGAATTCCCGGGAAACCGTTTCGTTTCTGGAAGTGGTCTTTGAGACCAGATAGGTGATGTTCTGATCACCGGTTCGTGAAGTGTCGATATTTCCCTGTACTTCCACGTTTCCTTCCGAAGCGGTTACCGCATCCATCGGATCAAACGGCATTTCATAATAAGCAGTCAGTTTTGTTTCATCAACCGAAAGGGAAAGCGATTCCTGAAGCAACTGCTTTTCCTTTATATATTGTTGTTTCCGCAACAGAGAGACACCGACAGTAACCAGAAGGATCAATGCCAGTGCAATCGGGATAAAGACAATCCGTTTTTGTTGTTTCAAATCCATGTTTTTCCTCATATTGCATACCGGAACGGACAGAAGTGTCCGATCAGACAAATCGATTACTGAATAAACAGCGGGATCATTACGATGGCAAGTGTCAGTATCCATCCGCCGATCAGATAGAACAGATGTTTCTTTTCGGTGTGAATTGCAATGAATTCACGGATCAAAGCACTTGGCCAGTAGTAAAACGCTACATGACTTCCAATACCGGTACAGTCCATACCGATTCGCCGGCAATACCGCAGAGCCCGGTAAACATGATAGTTGCTTGTCACTAAAGCGGTATATTTATTTCCTTCCGCCGCATCAATGATCGCTTTGGAGTTTCGGAGATTCTCGAACGTGGTAGCAGACTTGTCTTCCAGAATAATCTTATCTTCGGGAATTCCTTTTTCCTTGAGATATCTGGAAATCGCTTCTGCTTCAGAGATCACTTCATCCTTGCCCTGACCGCCGGAAGGAATCATGATCGGCGGGGTGGGGTCTTTCTGATAAACTTCAATGGCTTTGTCCACGCGATCTCTCAGCAGTTTTGTGAGCGTATCTCCATGCAGAAGACCGGCACCGTGAATAATAAGAAAATCAAAGTCGTTTTTGCGGGGGATAATCTGCAGAAACAGGGAGTAGATCATGAAAATCAGAAAGGAGAGGGAAAAATAGATAACGGATACACTGACAAAAATACTGAATTTGTTCAGCATTAAATAATTTGGGTCGGAGGCGTTCTCATAGCCGACAAAGCTGTCGCCCAATATAGCAAAAAACGTAGCAATTTCTCCCAGTCCAACAAGAATGCCCAGCCCGAGGGAAAGCAGATTCGGAAGCCGAAATCCTTCACGCATGATCATCAGGATTCCGTTGTGTATCAGAAACAGCGGGACGAGCAGAAGCGCGATCGTAATAGCCAGAAACAGGAAAAAAATGACCTGTTTCTGATAGGGACCGGCCAGAAAGGTAATGGTTATGGCTGTAGAGAGTAAAGCGAAAAAAAGAATAAAGCAGTTACGGTATCTGCTTCTGTCCTGTGTAAACGTCCAGTATAGAAGCAGCCATAAACCGACCGTAATTCCGCAGTGTACTAAAGTAACCATACTGCAATCATACTTCATAAGCTTGCAAAGAAAAACCGGGCATGTGATAAAAATGCCCGGTTGGAATCCTATTTGTTTCCTTTGATGTATATGCCATCGGTATAACGGATGCCTTTGGAGAAATGGCCTCTGTAAATATCTCCGTTTGGATAATGGATTTCACAATTCAGACCGTCCAGCAGTCCTTCCTCGAAATCGCCGCGGAATTCGATGCCGTCCCGAAACTTCATGACACCTGTTCCGTTTGGAGCTTCATCTTCCATTCGTCCGATATAGATATCTCCGTTGGAATACTCGATCGTCCCTTCCGAAAACTGAATGTCATTATGGAAGGAACAATGCGTGGTTGCTTCTTTGGACGTTATGACAAAGTTTCCTTCCTTTTTTCCGTTTTCAAAATTCCCGAGATATTCTTTCCCATCCGGTGTAATCAGAAGCCCGTAGCCGTTCAATTCTGCGGTTTCTGTTTCCGTATGAAACATCGATCCGTCATTCAGCTGCAGGTTGTGTGTCAGGTTCTGTGGTTTCATGAGGCACCTCCGCCGTTTTGTACTTCAGAAGATTCATGAATTCTTCACCGGTAATGGTTTCCTTAACGTAAAGGTAGTCTGCCAGCCGGTCAAGATCTTCCATATGTTCTGTTAAAAGAGACTTTGCTTTTTCATGTTGCTGACGAACAAGCTCAACGACTTTGCGGTCGATCTCTGCTGCGGTGGAATCACTGCACATGAGTGAAGCGTCGCCGCCCAGATACTGGTTCTGCACATGTTCCATGGCAACCATATCAAACTCATCATTCATGCCGTAGCGGGCAATCATGGCACGCGCTGTCTTCGTAGCCTGCTCAATATCGTTGGATGCTCCGGTTGTGACGGAATGGAATTTTATTTCCTCAGCGGCTCTTCCGGCTGTCAGCGTGGCAATCTTGTTTTCAAGTTCCGTACGTGAGTAGAGATAATGATTGCCTTCATCGACCTGCATTGTATATCCAAGTGCACCGCTGGTGCGGGGAATGATCGTGATCTTCTGAACCGGGGCACTGTGTGTCTGCAGTGCCGCTACCAGCGCATGACCGGTTTCGTGATAGGCAACGATCCGTTTTTCTTCATCGGTCAGAATCGCATTCTTTTTCTGATAACCTGCAAAGACAACTTCGATGCTTTCCTCCAGATCTTTCTGGGTGACGGTTTTCCGTCCTTCACGCACCGCCCGAAGCGCACCTTCGTTGATAATATTGGCCAGATCCGCTCCGCTGGCGCCGCTGGCCATACGGGCGACGGCGTTGTAATCAACACCAGGTTCCATCTTAACCTTTGCGGCATGAACTTTCAGAATATCTTCCCGGCCTTTAAGATCCGGCAGTTCCACCGGAATCCGCCGGTCAAACCTTCCCGGACGCAGCAGAGCAGGATCCAGACTTTCCGGACGGTTGGTCGCCGCCAGAATCACAACGCCGGTGTTGCTTTCAAAACCATCCATCTCCGTCAGAAGCTGATTGAGTGTCTGTTCACGTTCATCATTGCCGCCAATATTGCCGGCATTGCGTTTTCCGCCAATCGCATCGATCTCATCGATGAAGACAATACAAGGTGCTTTTTCCTTTGCCTGACGGAACAGGTCACGGACCTTGGAAGCACCCATACCGACAAACATCTCAACGAATTCAGAACCGCTCATGGAAAAGAACGGCACATTGGATTCACCTGCTACCGCTTTTGCCAGCATGGTCTTTCCGGTTCCCGGAGGACCTACCAACAGAATGCCTTTCGGCATAGTGGCACCGATCTCAGAGTATTTCGACGGATCATGGAGATATTCAACGATCTCCTTAAGCGCATCTTTCGCTTCATCTTCTCCGGCAACATCCTTGAACAGAATACCGGTTGAGGACTTGATATAAACCCGGGCGTTGGATTTTCCAAGATTAAACATCAGCGATCCGCTGCCGCCTTCTTTATTCATATATCTGCGGGTCAGCAGCTGTCCCAGGATGACAAACGCAAAGACCGGCAGTACCCAGGAAAGCAGAAAGCTGACAAGCGGTGAAGCCTGTTCCTGAATCGTGGAGGAAAACTCTGCGCCGGATTCATACAACCGTTCCGTCAGTCCCGGATCGTTCATAAGTCCGGTCTTATAAATCTGTTCTTCTTCATCTCCTTTGAGAGTGTAAAGAATACGATTCTCTTCGACCTGTACTTCCTTTATCTCCTGATTCTCAGTCGCTTTCATAAAAGTGCCGTAATCGACTTCCTTTATTTCCCGCTGATTCATTGCCGGTATGGCAAAGAGATTCAGAAGGGCAAGCGACAATATTACAATGGCGTAATAGTAAATGAGGGGTTTTTTCGGTTTATTTACTTCATTCATCGCAAACCGCTCCTTTCATGAATGCACAGATAGTTTAGCACACTGATTACGAGAGTGCTAAACAGATGATTCCATGTTTGCGCCATATCGTAAAAGAAATGAATGATCTCTTCCTTATGAAAAAGGGTAGAATTTATTATAATTAGGGTTCGATCCGGAAATTTGTGTATACGAGCACACAGGAAAGATTCATTACGAACAAAGTCTGAAAGATGGATTCTTGAGAGAAGGCGTCGTATCTATACGAAGCTATGAACGCAGATATAAGAATGGAATATTTAAAAATACCGATCAGGGATGTGCTATTACTTAAAATCGCAACTTTCACTACAAAATAGAACAAATACGACACTTTCAAAGAAATTTAAACCCTGAGAAAAGTATATGTTTCATGAATGCTATTTTCGTGGATAAAGTAGTTCAATTCCGTATAATTGACCGGTAGTAGGAGAAAAAAG
>JAEEPV010000370.1 GCA_016284975.1 Solobacterium sp. | reverse complement strand
TGGACTGATCTTCCGTGCTCCACGCATAAGCATCTGCCCAGCGGATCAGATCCGTATCAAGCGCAACGGATTCACGGATGTCGGTAACACTTGTATAGAAGTCAAAGGCCTGAATGCTTTCCTCATTGGATGCATCTTCAACTGCCTTAGGCTGAACGACGTTGATCGTGATGGTGATCTCGGTGCCGTTTTCCGTTGAGAACGTGCACGGATAAGCACCCGGCTCTTCCTTCAGGTCATACGAAACCCTGGAGATCGAAATATCTTCATCATTAAAGTTCCAGGCCTGCGCATTGGCACGGGCAATGACATCACTGTCGGTCATTTCCTTGACGTCTTCGATATCCATCGAGAAGGAAATCGCACTGATCTTTTCCTTCTTCTCGGTGTTTTCAACGATCCGCTCACCGGTTACGTGCATGGTGACGGTCTTGGAGGTACCGGAACTGGTTTCGGCAACCACTTCATAATGCACACCCTTAAAGAGCACCGACTTGACTTCACCGTTGATCAGGCCCTTGTTGCGTTCCACAATGTCGATATCCTCCGGACGGATCATGATATCAACCGGCTCATCCTTCTCAAAGCCGTAGTCGACGCACGCATAGTCCTTTTCATCAAAGGAAACCAGACGGGCTTTCTTCATGACACCGTCAATGATATTGGAGTCCCCGATGAAGCGTGCACAGTACTCATTGATCGGCTCATTGTAAATCTGTACCGGGGTACCGATCTGTTCGATCTCGCCGTCCTTCATGACGACAATCTTATCGGACATGGTCAGTGCTTCTTCCTGATCATGCGTGACAAAGATAAAGGTAATGCCGACTTCGCGCTGAATCTCTTTCAGTTCCAGCTGCATTTCCTTTCTCAGATTCTTATCCAGAGCGGAAAGCGATTCATCGAGCAGAAGCACGCGCGGTTCATTGACGAGCGCTCTTGCGATCGCAACACGCTGCTGCTGCCCACCGGACATCAGAGTGACATCACGGTGTTCAAATCCTTCCAGACCAACCAGTGAAATCATACGCATGACCTTCTGATTGATGATATCCTTCGGCATCTTCTTGATATTCAGACCGAATGCAATATTGTCATACACATCAAGATGCGGGAACAGTGCATAGTGCTGGAATACCGTATTGACATCACGCTTGTAAGCCGGGACATTGGCGATATCCTCGCCATCCATGATGACCTGTCCTTCGGTAGGCTCCAGAAAGCCCGCGATGATCCGCAGCAATGTCGTTTTGCCGCAGCCGGAAGGTCCAAGAAGCGTGACAAACTCATTTTCCATAATGTCAAGCGAGATCCCTTTTAATACGACCTGCTTGTCGAATGTCTTCACGACATTCTGTACCTGAATCAGTTTTTTGGCCATTTTCATTTCCCCCTTTTTTAGAAGATCGGCGGTGTGCTGATCCACAGCACGGCAGCCGTCTGATTGCCTTTGTTTTCCAGCCAGTGTGCTTCTTTTCCGCTGATGCAGAAATTATCGCCTTTCTTTAATGCATAACCTTTTTTACTGTTTTCCCGGTTCAGGAAGATCCTGCCCGACAGTACATAACCGAACTCCTCGCCGTCATGCGGGTCGATCACCGATGTACTGCTGCCCGGTTTGATTTCCACGAGAATCGGTTCCATCCGGTTTTTCTGGGCACTGGGTACGATCCAGTGAACGATCTCATTTTCCCGCTCATCGATAAATGCGTCTTCCGGGGTAAATACGATCTGTTCGTCCGTATCTTCCGCAAAAAACTTTGCCATCGTCGTTCCGAGCGCTTCCGTTATATCCTCCAGCGTCTGGATCGACGGGCTTGCGAGATTCCGTTCCAGCTGGGAAAGAAATCCCTTGGTCAGTTCTGTCCGTGATGCCAGTTCTTCCAGCGTCAGCCCGTTCTGGGTGCGCAGCTGGCGGATTCGTTTTCCAATGTCCATTCCAGCCCTCCTTTGTTTACTTTTGTTAAACAAATGATTTGCAATTACAAAACCAAAAATCATTATACCGAAGCCCGGATAATTTGCAATATCAAATTAAACAAAAAGTTTGAAATTGTTAAACATTTATGGGTTTTTTCACATATTTCGGATTTCCTGAAAAAAAGATCTTCCCTGCAAACCGGTTTCGCAGCGGAAGATCTTACATTAATCAGATGATTTTCGCTTGTTTCAGTTATCCGAAACAACCGTATCGGAAGATCCGGATTCCCCGAACATCAGCTCATACGGGATTTCTTCTGTCGTCTCCGATTTTGTTGTCGGCCGGCTCAGCCAGATGATGGATAATGCCAGACCGATAATGCTCAGCACAAGCCCGATCGCAAACCCCGGAATTGCATACGTAAAGTTTACGGTATGCGTGCCCTCTGAAAGAACCGCAAGAATAAAGCCTCCGTCACACTTCTGCCAGCTCGTCTCGTTTCCGTCTACCTTCATCTTCCAGCCGGAATCGGCGGGAATTGAGAACACAACCGGTGTTTCTTCGTTCAGTTTGATTTCAAATGACAGATCAGAGCCCTTTCGTGTTCCTTCAAAGAACTGCTGCTCTTTCGCTGCATAGTCTTTTCCGATTGTTTCATAGAGGTTATCTGAGATAACGGTATTGCGCTGCAGAATATTTATCCGCTTATTTCGGTTTCCTTCGACATCTTCCATCAGCTTTTTCAGCTCAGATTCCGGTACGAACCGTTTGACGGTAAAGGCTGCGCCGTCTGCGTCTTTGTTGCGGTACACCAGGATTGCATCACTGGAATAGTCTTCCAGCAGTTCCGCATCCTTTGGCACAAGCGGTCTGGTTGCCGGGGAGGCAAAGGTATACTTGGCGTTCAGAAGGCCATTAAGCCGGGCATCATTGATCCGGAAGTTCCAGCTGACATCCGGATACAGTCCAAGATAATCAAGGAAATCATGGATCGCATTGCAAAAGACACTGTCATAGCCGCTTAATGCCGGTATGCCGTAGTACATGGAAGAATTTGGGAGTACAGAAAGATCCGCATTCACCCCTTCCAGAAGATTCACCCGGAAAAAGCTCGGATCATCCTGTACCAGAGAATTGTATGCCGTTTCTACCGCTTCGCTTTGATACAGGTATTCCGCAGGCGTCCGCTGGGTCGTCTTGGTATGGATCGTAACGGAAGAATAGATCAGTGTCTCACATGCGCCAAGGATCAG
>JAEEPV010000045.1 GCA_016284975.1 Solobacterium sp. | reverse complement strand
TTTCCAACCGGCCGATCGTCTTTGACGGACTTGTGTCATTCGCTGAAGACGACCGGAAACCGAATCCGTATGAAGCCTATGGAAATCACAGTCAGATGAGCCCGCAGCCCCGCGGCGATCATATTACAGTGAACGGTGATACGATCTCGGTGGAAATCAGCCCGCTTTCCTGGGAAAACCATATCTGGTCCGATTATCGGGACTACTACCGCTCGGTTTACAGAACCGGATTCTCGCTGAAGGGCACCATCTTAACGCAAAGTGATAACCATATCGCAGCTTACTTTACGGAACTCCCGCGGCAGATCACCGGCATTGATGAAGAACGTACCGTATTAAAAGATGGTGGTGACACGTCTTCGGGAAAAGAACGGATAACGATCGAGCCGACGGCAGGAACGATTGAAATTGACCTTGCGGACGGGAAAGTGACGAAAGTTCTGCTGACGCTGAAAGGAGCCGGTGAGAAAGAAAATACCAATGTGAATTATGAAGGGCAATCGGAAACACATACCACCGACTGGGAAGGCGGCTTCTCCATCCGGATGGAACAGTGATGCAGGGTTACAATATGGATTGATTTTGGATCCCTGCTGTTAAGCAGCTGTCCATATTGAGACAGGCAGACAAACCGGATATCGAAAAAGGGCTGTAATGCCGGGTGTATTGAGAATTGGTTCTCAATGTACCGGTTGGTTACAGTCCTTTTTTTCTGGATTCAAATCGGAAACCGGATCGGAATTATGCAAACCGGACTTCGATTCCGGCATTGTTCAAAGTTGCGACCGTTTCTTTGGAGAGGCTGCTGTCGGTGATGACAAGCTTTGGCTGCCGCTTGATATTCATCGGCACAGTGCCCGCCCCAAGAAACTTTGCGCTTTCGGTAAGGATGACCATATTCTCGCAGGAGTGCGACATGTCCCGGACCGCCTGAGCACGAAGCGAATCCTTGTTGGTAAAACCGGTCCGCTCACTCCAGCCATCCGTGCCGGCGAAGAAATACTTCACATTATAGTTTTCTGCCGTATCCCGGATCATCGGCCCGACGAGACACTCGGAATCCTGCTGGTAGATCCCGCCAAGCAAAATGACATTCGTACTTGCGGAACCCCGGATATATTCTGCGATGTAGACACTGTTGGTCACGATCGTAACATTCTCTCTGGTATCGGCTGTGACTCTGGCAAGCAGGGCGCAGCAGCTGCCGTTTTCAATCATGACCGTATCCCCGTTTTCGATGAGCGAGACTGCTTTTTCTGCGATCTTCATTTTCTCGTCAAAGTGATAGGCAAGCCGTGCGGCAATGTTGTCGGAATCGTTGATCTGCGCGAATCCGTGCTGGCGCTTGATCAGTCCTTTCCGCTCCAGTTCATCGAGATCCTTGCGGATCGTTACCTGAGAAACCGCGAGCTTTCTGGACAGCTCTGCCACATCTGCTTTCTGCTGCTGTGCGATTAAACGGATGATCTCTGCCGTACGGTGTTCTTTTTTTACAGACATGCGTGCATCCTCCTTCAGAAAAAAGCGTGTATTCCATTGCGGAGAAAGGTCTGAAGATAATCTTCGAGATCTTCCCGGTGCAGGGCGTCGACATTATGATAGGCATACGCTCTGCCCAGCAGAGTATATTTGTTTTCCCCAAACTGATGGAAGGGGAGCAGCTGACATTGTTTGATTCCGATTTCTCTCAGCAGATCCGAAAACCGTTCGGCATCGCCTGGGGAATCATTGAATCCGGGGATGACCGGTATCCGGGGAAGCACCTGTTTTCCAAGGGATAATGCGTATTTCATATTGGAAACGGGAAGCGCATTTGTAACACCGGTGTATTCTTCATGTTTTACCGGATCCCAGTGTTTCAGATCGAAGAGAATGAGATCCAGATATTCCGCAATTCTCCGGAATACTTCTTCATCTGCGTATCCGGTTGTTTCCGCACAGGTTGAAAGACCTTCTTCTTTGGAGGCTTTCAATAATTCTTCCGCAAACTGCGGCTGAGAAAGCATCTCGCCGCCGGAAAGGGTAATACCGCCGCCGCTTTCTTCATAGAAGACCGCATCCTTCAGCACGACATCCAGAACTTCCTGAACGGTTTTCACTTCGCCTTCCAAGTGCAGCGCCTTACCAGGGCATTCCGGGATGCAGTTCCCGCAGGCATTGCATTTTAACGGATCGATCTGAATCGCAGTTCCGTCTGCACAGACGGCCTGTCTGGGACAGATCTCGATACAGTGATGACAGTGCAGGCATTTCTCCGGATCCTGCAGAATCTGGATCCGTGCGAGCTGGCTCTCCGGGTTGGAACACCATTTGCACCGCAGCGGACAGCCTTTGAAAAAAACGACGGTACGGATGCCGGGTCCGTCATTGACACTGTATTTCTGGATATTGAAGATCACGCCGGTTTTATTTCTGTCTGCCTTCATTTCTGATACCTCACCCGAATCATAACATGAGAGCTTTCGAAGTGGTATTAAAACCTTACGAATGAAAGTGATGATACATTCTGATGAATATTTATTGACACATAATAGGGATTTCTATACATTGAAGATGCGAACAGAACGAAAAATACTTACGAAAGAAAATACAGGAGATAATATGGAAAACAATGAACCGTTTGGATCACTGACCACCCGCATGCAGGCATTCCGGGAGGAAGTGCTGGATGAAAAACCATATGTCGACGCAGAACGGGCTATACTGGCAACCGAAGTGTACAAAGAAAACCAGAATCAGCCCCGGGTAATGGTGCGTGCGCTGATGCTGAAGAAGATCCTGGAAAACATGTCGATCTATATTGAAGACAAAACGCTGATTGTCGGAAACCAGGCGACGAAAAACCGGAATGCGCCGGTTTTCCCTGAATATACACTTGAATTTGTGCTGAAAGAGCTCGATCTGTTTGAAAAACGGGATGGAGATGTGTTTTACATTACCGAAGAAACAAAACAGCAGCTGCGGGATATTGCCTCGTTCTGGCAGAACAATAATCTGCGGGCAAGAGGGGAAGCGCTGCTTCCGGATGAAGTGAATGTGTTCATGAAAACCGGTGTCTTCGGCATGGAGGGAAAGCTGAATGCCGGAGATGCACATCTTGCGGTCAACTATGAAAAGGTTCTGAAGGAAGGGCTGAAAGGCTATGAAGCGCGGACCCGGAAACTAAAAGCGGAGCTGGATCTGACGGATCCCGAATCGATCGATAAATATGTTTTCTACAAAGCGGTTCTGACTGTGATCGCTGCGGTGCAGCGATTTGCCCGGCGCTACAACCGCCTTGCGAGAGAGCTTGCCGCAAAGGAAAGCGATCCGAAGCGGAAAGCGGAACTTCTTGAGATGAGCCGCATTACGGCAAAAGTTCCCTATGAGCCCGCCGCCTCTTTCAAAGAGGCCGTGCAGTCCGTCTGGTTCATCCAGCTGATCCTGCAGATCGAATC
>JAEEPV010000369.1 GCA_016284975.1 Solobacterium sp. | reverse complement strand
TACGCAGGCTTTTTCGCATGGCGCGCTGCAGCCCACACACGGACTGGTATCCGGCAGCGAAAGTGCCGCAATATCTTCATTATCAAACCAGATATTGCTCAGCAGTTTATCCGGCTTTAAAGACGGGCACACATTCGTACATGGTGCGTTCGCACATAGTACACACCGAATCATATCTGAACGTCTGATTTTGCGTTCAAATTTCATGATATTAATTCTCCTGTTACTGTTCTCGTTAAAAAAATAGTAACACGAACCGTATCTAAAAACGAAAGAAAAGAAAGAGCTTTTCCGCTCTTTCCGCTATTATGCAGGGTCCGCTTCCCTGATCTTTGGCATCAGAGCCGTCTGACCAAGTCCGCCGGCATTGCCCATAAATGTTTCTGCAATTACTCTTGCCTGGTCCTTTACCTTCAGGAACGCCCCGGCTACGCTCGGATCAAAATGACTTCCCGACCCTTCCTCGATGATGCGGATTGCCTCTTCAAAGGTAAACGGCTTCTTATAGCTTCGCTGGGATACAAGCGCATCAAATACATCCGCAACCGCCATAACTCTTGCCGAAAGCGGGATTTCGTCGCCCTTGAGGCCTTTTGGATATCCGGTCCCGTTCCATTTCTCATGATGGTAGGTCGCCAGATTTTTAGCCTCTTTCAGATATCCGGTATCCGAGGAGACGAGCTCCATTGCCTGCTGAATGATCTCATTGCCGGCAAGTGTATGCTTTTTCATCTCTTCAAACTCTTCATCGGTCAGCTTGCCGGGTTTGTTCAGAATCGCATCGGAAACCTTGATCTTGCCGATATCATGCAGAGGTGCCGAGTTAACAACGTCATCGATAAACGCATCAGTCAGCTGATTCGGGAAAAGACCTTCTCTGCGCAGTTCTTCAAGAATGATGCGGCAATAGGCGGCCGTCTTGCGAACGTGATCACCCGTGCATTTGTCCCGGCTTTCGACCATGTCCGCCAGAACGAGGATCAGACCGTTCTGCATCCTGTTGATGACCTGAGACTGCTCCTGAATATCCGCAATGTACTTAACGGTATCTTCAATCGTCATCTCAAAGGATTCATACAGATTTTCGATCTCATCTCCGGTATGGATCCCCAGTTCCTGGAAACGTTTAACACTGTCTCCCCGACCGGCTTCCGTCTGACAGGCAAACTGATTGGCAGCGATCGCCATCGTATTAATCGGCAGGATCAGGTTATATTCAGCCAGCCACAGACCAATCGATACGATCATGATGAAGAACCCCACGAACAGTGAAATTACCTTTGTCAGAAAACTGATTTCACTCAGAGTCACCTGAACCATGGAAATATCAACACACGCATATGCCTGGGTGACTCCGGCCCGGTCTTTAATCGGTTCATACATGGACATCAGCCAGCCATAGGATTCATTGGTCACAAGCGGTTCGATTGGTCTGCCGGCAAGCAGGTCATCCAGATATGGTTTGAAACTCTCATCGAATTCAAAGACATCTCCCGGATCGTTGCCCTTTACTTCTTCGGTATCCAGATCAAACACCACATGGCAGCCGTCTTTCATAATCTTATAGACATATACGTAAAGAATGTCATCGGAGGTCGAACGAACCCGTTCCAGCTGCTTCTCGACATCCAGATATCCTTCGGCCGCTTTCCCAAGTTCGATGTATTCATTGACCTTATCGCCATCGACCAGCGTTCCAACCAGCCGGGCAGCACCCTGCCCCATCTGTGTCCGCTCCCGTACCGTAGCGCGATGGTACAGTACAAAGCAAATTGCAATCGTAGCCGCTGCGATAAATAATGTCGCAACTCCGATCATCATAAAAATCTTGGAGCGCAGTGATACCGGAGAGTTTGTACTTTCATGCGCAAGTTTCTGTTCTTCTTCCCTTAGCGGCTTCTGCCTCCAGCCATGGAGCTGCAGTTTCTTCTTTGTGGTTTCCGGCAGCAGTTTCAAAACCAGAAATACGATAACAATCGTAACTGCCTTATCCGCGATGTCATAAATCATATCGGAAGAAAGCTGCGAGAAGAACACTCCCATTCTTCCCTCACTCAGAATTGTCATCGCAAGCGAGGAAGAAATACCGTCTCCAATTCCCAAGCCATTAATGAAATAGGTCAAAACGGATCCCAATGCACCACCGACCAGAGAGAGCGGAAATACCATCAAGAGCGCCTTTGGAAGGGAACGGAAATAGCCCCTTCCCGCATAATAAGCAGCGATCAATGCGACCATCTCATTCAAAACGGCATAATAAGCATTGGTCGGATTGTTAAACCCATTGAGCAGATTGGAAAAGAAACCGACGATTACACCCGGCAGATATCCGCCGATTGCGGAAATCAGAATTGTTCCGAGCGTATCAAAATAGATCGGAAGTTTCATGGCAGCCGCCAGATACGCACCGCCGATATTGAGAACAATTCCGCCCGCAATGAAAAGGAGTCCTAACAGGGCGAAGTGTCTCGATTTTTTCTGGTTGATCTGTTTAATATCTGTCATTGTTTCTTATCTTTCAGAAATACAGCTTAATGATACTCATATAGAATCTGTTTTCCAGAGTCTCTTTGAAAATGTTGTTTTCCCTTTCTCCTGTAACGGATTACGCTCAGCCGCCGATTTCTTTTGCGGTTTCAAAGAATCCGTTTTCATCCACGATCCCGACTTTGACAAGTTTTCCATCCTGCAGTGCGATCAGACAGCCGTTAATCAGATTCAAATGGATCTCTTCTCCGTTTTCAAACGTCATCATGATACTCTTAAAGCTCGTCTCTTCTGTTTCATCTGCACCACTCTGAACTTTCATTCCAATAAATGCATTTACCGCTTCCTTCGCATCTTTCTCAAAAAAGCTGCTGTCAAAGGATTCTGAATCCGAAATCACGGTAACATCCATCAAAACCGGAACATTTTTCTGGATGGACTGAACCTGCCCGCTTTCAATAATCTGATACAGATACTCCCCGTTTTGAACGTTAACCGAAGGAAGCACAGAGCCGCCGATTGTATCCAGAATCCGAATCGATGCATGGGCTGGCTTTTCGTTCATCTGCGGCCGACGTTCCCTAGGACGTTCTTCCCATTCTTCCTTCAGGCCAGAGACAGCACCTTCATCACTCAAAACCAGTTGTCTTCCAAGCAGGTGATCGTCCTCATCGTAATAGCTGATTTCATAAATCAAGCCCAGATACTCCGTTCCGGACGCATTTGAAAGCTTTACATACGGCTCCGGCAGAATCATGCCATTCGACTCACTGTACACAACATCCGCAAGCACTGCTTTGACATGATCCATCTCATCTGATGGCGGAAGATCATCTTCCGTGGACTCCGGCTCGACCAGGTGATCATTGATCAGACTCCAGAACGGTCCGAGATCCTCCAGGTAATAGCTGTGATATCTGCCGTTCGCCATGAACTCCAGATTCTGAAGATTCAGATTGATCCCGCTTGTCATACCGCCTTCCCAGTAGAAAACGACATAATTGTAATTATCGGTCACCATCGGTGCGTCATCATCGCCGAGCCTGATCTTCACAAATGCATCGACTGCTTCATCCAGCAGATCCCCTTCAAAGGTTGCCGTACGGACATATCCGCTTTGATCGATGCCTGCAACGATCTTTACCGGCTTCTGTTCCCGGATAGCTGCCAGCCTCTCATCCCCCAGTGCCTGATAAAGGTATTCCCCTTTCTTCGGAACACGATCCGGCGGGAAATCCTTCGCTGTTTTGATATCGGTAATCAGAAGCGTTGCCGATTTTGCCTGCTTTGCCATAGAGCAGCTATATCTGGAATCGCTGTGATGAATGGAACTGCCTGCTTTCAGCGGTTCCTCATCACATCGCCAGAACATCCGTATGGTTTCCAGTACGTTTTCCTGGCCGTCATAAAAGGTCACCTCATATGTAACACCTGTGATATCCTCCTGTGAAGAATTGATGATTGTCACGTCCGGTGATACCGTTTCAATCCCGTTATTCGTAAAGACCGCATTCTTCAGATAAACCGTTATGCCGTCTTTCGTATCGGAACACTTCAGCGCTGAAGTGCATGCGCCAAACAGCAAAGCACAAATTGCCGCAAAAACTGCCGGGGTCTGTTTTCTGTTCATATAGCCTCCGTTTTATTCTTTTTCTTCATTTCCATCATAATCACAAACAATTCCGAAAAGAACGGTATTTTTCGGTAATCCGAAAAAGGAAGAATCCGCCTTCCTTTCCTCAATTCGCTCTGCCGGCTAAACCGCTCCTGTATCAGTCATCCCAGGTGGCTCTTAAAAACAGATCACGCCAGAGAATCCGGATTTCTT
>JAEEPV010000368.1 GCA_016284975.1 Solobacterium sp. | reverse complement strand
GTTACGGAAATCGGACCCTATGCGTTTCAGAACTGTAAATCGCTCAAAGAAGTCTCTTTTCCAAAACACCTGAATGCGATTCGCACCTATGCGTTTTACGGTTGTGAAGAACTGGAGAACGTTTTCTTCCCGGAGGGTCTTGCAATAATCGATGACTGGGCATTGAGCCGCTGCAGGAGATTGGGAGACTTCGTTTTACCATCCACACTGCAGGTGATCGGCTTTCGCGCGTTTGCGGGCTGTGAAAGTATTACAGAAGTTCATCTTCCGGATTGTGTAGAGGTTCTTGAAGGCGGCGTATTTCATGAATGCAGAAGTCTGAAAGAAGTGACGTTTCCAGAGAGACTGAAGGAACTTCGGCGCCTTACCTTTGCGGAGTGTACCTCGCTTGAGAAAATTCAGATTCCTTCCAGTGTAACGAAGATTGGCGAAAGTGCGTTCCTTGACTGTGATCACCTGCTATCAATCGGACTCCCGGATCGTTTGGAGTCGATCGGCGACCGTGCATTTGAAGGGTGTGCAGCACTGACCGGGCTAGAAATACCAGATACCGTAACAGCCATCGGTGTACGTGCGTTTTATCATTGTTCTTCGTTAACCTCCCTTGAGCTTCCAGAGGGTGTTTACCGCCTTGAGAAAAGCACATTTGAGGGATGTGTGAATCTGAAGTGTGTCCTTCTTCCGGAAGGATTTGGCTTTATTGATGATCGGGTATTTTACGGATGCAGATCCCTCAAAATCCTGAATATCCCTAAAACAATTTATTACATCTGCCAGGATGTATTCACGGGGTGTGATAGTCTGAAGGAACTTGTCATTCCCGAAACGATCACATACAACGGTTCCCCAGTGGACTAGACTTTTCTGCAGCAGGCATAAAGTTTAATAAGAAGGAACGAGGCGTTCGCATTCTTCAAGTTTCAGGGAAGGTGTATTAAAAGTATGCCTGCAGCCCCATGTTATAATCAACGTATGGATAAACAGACAAATTTCTGGGAGAAAAATGGGAAATACCTGCTTGCGCTGGCACTGGTCCTTGCGGGCACAAGCTTAGTGATGAATGTTGTCACAAGAGTGTTGGAACAGGGGGGGAAACCGGCGGAAACAGAGAAACCGGAGTTCTGGCTCGACAAGGAAGAAACACATGTGGTGAATATTCTTGCGGCAGGGGCCGTCATGCCGTGCAATGAAGATACGGACGATGTTTTTGCCGGGCTTGGTCAGCTGGTCAATAACTATGAATATGCAGCTGTGACGTATCATTCACTGGTCGGCACGGACTCGCAGACATCGTTCGCGGATAATGTCTGCAGACAGGGATTTAATATGATCGGCCTTGCTTATCCGGAGGTTCATGCCGATGGCAAGGATGCTATTGATACCTCAATGGATTACTGGAACAGGTCGAGTGCACGAATCAGCGGAACGCACAGTTCTACGGATGAGCGGAATCAGCTGCGGATTTTTGAACAAAATGGCATCAGTACGGTGTATCTGTCCTTTACCGACGGGCTGAAAGATCCGCTTCCGGAAAATGAAGCATATCTGGTCAATGTATATGACGATGAAAAAACGCCGCAGTTTGTAAGCAAGGCGGCGGAGCAGGCAGATCTGGTTATCGTTTCGATCGCATGGGAAGGCGGTCAGGGAGCACTGCCGAATGACCGTCAGAAACAGATTGCAGAAGCACTTGCCACAGCAGGGGCATCTGTGATTATCGGATATGCGGATAATGCCGTTCAGCCGGTCTGCTGGATCGACGATACGCTGGTATTCTATTCACTTGGAAATCTTTATTCGGAAAGCGAAGAGATTACGAACCGGATCGGTGCTCTCGGGGCAGTCACGGTAACGGAGACGATCTATGGAGACCGTCACCGCATCGAACTGACAAATCCCAAGATGGATCTGGTCGCTTCCGTGAAAGATGAGAGTATTCATGCGAAGGTCATCCTGCTGGATAAGGCAACCGAAGAACAGATTCCTTCCTGTAAAGAACTGTACGAGGGTTATGTACAGACCCTCCAGCGGATGGATGACAGTATCCGGATCGGCGGACTTAAATAGTGGTTTCCGGTGGAATCAGCTGACGGCGCTTGAGAACCGGTACCAGTGTTTTCAGGAGTGCAAACAGCACAAGGACTTCAAACGGAAGCAGGATCGTGTTTTTTACAGCGGATGCCGATGCATACACAAGGAATGCTTTTCCATACAGAATGGAAGACCACAGGGATCCGAGCAGTACATTGACACTGTAATTGATCAGCGCTTTTGAGAGCGCTGTTTTCCATAGTGTGATATGCGTACGGTAAAAGAACAGGCCGCAGATGAGGCTTGCCAGTACTTTGCTCAGCAGATAACCGGGGAAATACGGACCATAGCTTGAGAGCATCGTACCGAGCGTATCGGTAATCGCGGCGGAAACCATTGCCGCACCGGGGCCGACGATAGCGGCCTCGAGCGCAACCGGAATGAAGGTAAACATAATGTTCAGATTATCGCTGACCGGAATACGGATGTTGTTCAGAACAACCTTCATTGCGATCATAAGCGCAATGATTGTAAGATACCGGATGTTTTTCAATTTGGAAAAGGATGACTGCCAATACTCTTTTGTAAACATAAAAATCTCCTTTCATCTTTTCACCCTTCGGTGAGAAAGAGAAAATGAGATTTTCTTTCTCAGTTCAGGGGAATGAACAGGCACCGCAAGCTTTGGCTTTTCGTCTGAAGCCGTCCCGGCACTTCAGCACTTAACGCGACTGTTCTCTGTTGACAGAAACAGAGTAGCAGGGATAATTCCTGCTCGTCAAGACGCTTTCAAAGCAGGCAGGGATACGATACAATTCAAGACATGAGACAGATCCGCGCAGGAGTTTCTGATATCAGGCAGGCAGAAGGGGTACTCAATGCCGGAGGACTCCCTGTTTTTTCTGCCGGAAACTGGGCGATGAATGCAGAAACGGGAATTGATCTTCGGGAAGCGGCGATTCCGTTCCCGTTTGGCGTGATGATGAACCGGCCGGTCTCTGAAAATGAGATGAATGCGTATAAAGAGACACTTTTTCTGGCGGAACGGTCTGGGGCGGAAGTGATCTATTTTTCGGATCCGGCAGTTCTGCGCTTTGCGGATGAATCACTCCGCAGGAAGTGTATATACTGCCCGGAGACGCTTGTAACAAATTCAAGAGATGCGTCTTTCTGGCTGAATCAGGGGATCGGAGGGGTTTCGGTATCTCCGCTGCTGACAAAGGAAGAGACCATCATAATTATTCATAACGTACCGCATGCGGAAATAACCATTCACGGGCATATGCTGCTGTCGATTTCCAAAAGACGGCTTCTGTCCGCATGGCGGGATCACTATGGAATCTCCTTTGAGCCATCTGAAAACAGACATCTTGTATTACGGGAAACAACACGGCAGGAGGATATGCCGGTTTACGAAAACGACGTCAGTACGATGATTTTCAGTGATTATATTTTTGAAAGCTTTGATGTGATCAAGGATCTGCAGGAAGCGGAAACAGCATTTGTCAGCGGATCCTTTCTGAGCAGTGAAGCGCTGATCGAAGCGGTGCGTATATATAACGCAATCATCAATGGAAATGATGAAACTGCGGCAGTCAGGACATACCGGGAAAACAATGCGGGATGCTGCGGAGGATACTATGAGCAGAAGACGATACTGTAAGCCGGAGCTGCTGGCACCGGCCGGGGATCTACTTCGCTGTAAAACTGCGATCCTCTATGGTGCAGATGCAGTTTATCTTGGCGGAATGAAGTACAGCCTGCGCAGCAGGGCATCCAATTTTACCGAAGCAGATATCAAAGAAGCCTGTACATTCGCAGGCGAACACGGTGCGTCCATTCACGTGACGGTGAATGAAATCCCGCATGAGGAAGATTTCGACGGGCTTGAAACATATCTCCGGTTTCTGGAAGAAGCAGGTGTACGGGCAATCATTGCGGCCAGTCCATCTGTTATGGTTCTTTCCAAGCAGGTCGCGCCAAAGCTTGAAGTACACTGCAGCACCCAGCTTTCAATTACCAATTCGGAAGCGGCGCAGCAGATGATCGAAATGACGGACTGTGACCGGGTGGTTCTTGCAAGAGAATGTACGCTGGAAGAAGTACAGAAGATCACCTCCGCAGTTTCACGACAGGTGGAGGCATTCATTCATGGCGGAATGTGTGTCAACTACAGCGGCCGCTGCACACTTTCCAATCGGATGACACTGCGGGATGCCAACCGCGGCGGCTGTGCGCAGTCCTGCCGCTGGCATTATGATGTGCTGGAAAACAACAGACTGCTCAGCAGTGAAGAAACCCTGTTTACGATGGGTTCCAAAGACATGATGGCGATGCCGGTACTGGAAGCGCTGATCAAGGCGGGTGTGGCCTCTTTGAAGATCGAGGGCAGGATGAAAACGGAATATTATGTAGCCTCGGTTGTAAGTGCATACCGGCATTTGATT
>JAEEPV010000367.1 GCA_016284975.1 Solobacterium sp. | reverse complement strand
TATAGGAACGGGCAAACCCGATTGTCGCATTGGATGCGCCAAGCAGTCTCAATATCGGATTCAGAAACAGACCTATCAATAATGAATAAGTCACCGCAATCAATGCAGCCCCATAGAGGCTGAAGGCACTGGTCTGTCTGGCTTTCTCCGGCTGCTCTTTGCCCATCAGTCTTGCCACAAGACTACCCCCGCCGATACCGAACAGATTGGACATTGCTATATTTAACATGACGATCGTCAATGTGATCGATGTGGCAGCCATCATGTAAGAATTTCCGGTACGGCCGATAAAAAAAGCATCGACCATGTTATAGATCAGATTGATCATCTGACTGATGATGGTTGGAATCGCCATTGTCATCAGTGCTTCCGGAACCGGAACACTGGAAAACAGCTCTTTTTTTTCGATATTCTTCTTCATTATAATAACTCTATCATTCGCTCGTTTTTAAGGAACTCTTTTCTGCAGGCAGCTGTCTATTCTTGAAAGCAAAAGACAGTTCGCTTATAATAATCCTGCTGTAAATGCCGACTTAGCTCAGCTGGTAGAGCAACTCATTCGTAATGAGTAGGTCGTTGGTTCAAATCCGATAGTCGGCACGCAAGATAAACCGCATATTTATGCGGTTTATTTTTATTTTTCGATCTTGGATTACCGCATGATTCACAGATTCATTTTACCGCTCTTCCTGTGCCGTTCAAAAAAAGAAGCGCTGAATATACGTAATCCTCCACGACTTCCGGTTTGGGATATAATGTACCTATATTTTTACAGGAGCATATATAAACATGGCTATGACAGATAAAGAAAAAAAGAAACTGCTTCGCAATGCAAAGCGTATATTCCTTCACGAATACGCTGCCGAGATGGAAGAAGAAGCCGAGGACTCCATGATGATGGTGAATCTTCCTTTTATTGTTCAGGAAGATAAGACACCGGAAGAGATTCTTAAGAACTACCGTAATTCCATGGAATCTAACGTAATCGGAAATCTGGTTACAAATCTGCTTGAATCGGAAGATGATCCTCGGGAAGCGCTTCTGGTTCTTCTGGAAGGTTCTCCGCTTGGAAATCTTCTGCCGGAGCTGTATCGGCACTGGGATGATGACATTGATGAAGATGAACTGGAAGAACTCTTTACCGATAGTATTGAAGAGGCGAAAGAGCTGGCAGAACTCGCCGACCGGATGAGTGAAGAGGATGACTTTGATAACGACCTGGCAGACCTGCTTTCTGATGTAAACGATCTTCCGTTTAATTGAGCCTGTAACATTTCTGCGTCTTTTCCCAAGCGGAAAGGACGCTTTTTCATTTGACACCCTGTCCGATTCTATGGAGTAAAATAGTTCCATGAAACTGAAATGTCCGGTATGCGGGAAACCGCTTGAACCCATCCATCGTTCATTTGTCTGTGAAAACAGACATACGTTTGATTTTGCAAAAAGCGGATATATCAATCTTCTGAATTCCAACTCCGCTTCACATGGCGATAACAAGGAAATGACAAAGGCCCGCACCGCCTTTCTCAATACAGACAGCTACCGATTTCTCAGAGACTTCATTGGAAACCTCCTGCGTGAAAAACAGGATGATGTGTTTCTGGATCTTGGATGCGGAGAAGGTTATTACACCCGTTCGATGCCGGGAAAAGAACGCTACGGTTTTGATATCTCGAAAGATATGGTGAACTATGCGGCAAAGAAGGATAAAGAAACCCTTTATGTCGTCGCTTCCATTTTTGATCTGCCAGTATTTGATGCCTGTGCCGGCGCGGTATTAACCTGTTTCGCCCCATGCAAAGAAGAAGAAATTCTGCGGGTTCTTAAAGATGACGGCATCTTTGTATTTGTTTCACCGGGCCCGAACCACCTGAAAGAACTGAAGGAAGTGCTGTATGAAACAACCTACGAAAACGAAACCGAACAGCGCTTTCATACGCTGAAGATGGATCAGGAACATCTGATCCGCGCTCCGTTTGCAGTAGAACATGATAATCTCATGAATCTGTTTATGATGACTC
This sequence comes from Solobacterium sp., assembly GCA_016284975.1. GTDB lineage: Bacteria > Bacillota_I > Bacilli_A > Erysipelotrichales > Erysipelotrichaceae > Bulleidia. The sequence continues at coordinate 5,148 of JAEEPV010000367.1, read as the reverse complement.
CGTACTATTACCACACCGGTTCGGAAGGAAAGAAAAAACTGGAGGACATCGCCTCCATTTCCATTACTGCCGAATTCCTGGTGCGCACCTACCGCAAACAGCTGTAGCTGCCAATTTGTACCTGTTTCGGATTCAGTGCTTTCCGGATGGATGACAATTGAAACAGCGGATCTTTTCAAAAGCCGGGTCTTTGTTTGATCCGGCTTTTCTAATGTCTGATTGTAAGCAGGCAGATCCGGCTCTGAAAATTCCTTTCTCTGAATCGTCCCTTTCTGCTGTTTTATCCTTCTCCTGTTTTTCGTCTGTTCATTCGATCCCAAGCATTCTCTTCAGTTCACTCCGGACTTTTTCCAGATCACTGCAGGTCAGCAGCGGGATCAGATGATTGATCTCTTCGATGCTTTTATCCCACCACCGGAATTTCAATAACAGATCAATCAGTTCAACATCAAACCTTGTCCGAAGAATCTCCGAAGGATTGCCGATTACAATCGTATAGGGATCCACATCACTTCCAACGACACTATCCGCACCGATGATTACGCCATCACTGATATGCACACCCGGAAGGATGACCGCATTCTGCCCGATCCACACATCATTTCCAATCACCGTATCTCCTTTATACGGAAGATCCTCAGGTGACGGGGGATCCATCTCCCAGCCTTCCAGTGTATAAAACGGATACGTGGATACTGCATTCATCTGGTGATTCGCCCCGTTCATTATGAATTCAACACCTGGTCCTATCTGGCAGAACTTACCAATGATCAGTCGGTCTCCATTCCATTCATAATGATGCATCACATGTCTTTCGAAATCCGAATCTGCGATATACGTAAAATCCCCAACTATGATGTTTTTCTTTGTAATCGTCGGCTTCACGTAAATCTCGTTTTCATAACCACTGATCGGATGGATCACATTCGGATCCGGTTTCTTTCCATTCTTCATTGTCTTTATCCTCTTTTTTATTCGTTTATGAATCATCGATTTCGCATTACTCTTAATCTGTACGTTCCTGCGGTATCTTTTTCTTCCATCTGCGGAACCAAATCTTCAGGAGATTCCGGTATTCTGCTTCGAACCGTTTCAGATCTGTATCGGAAACCGGACGGTCTCCATAGATAATATCTTCATAAGTGCCGATGATCGAAAGGTCCAGCTGCGGTATCGTTCCTTCCGCCCGAACTGCGAATTCTGAAAGTGTTTCGCCGTTTTCAGGCTGCAGACCCATATGTTTCAGCACTCTGAGACATCGGGCGAACAGATAAACAGCCTTATCTTTTTCAGACAGCTGTCGATACCGAACGTTTCGTATTATGAGATCCGCCGGAATGAATATCAGAAGGAACAGCATAGCTAACAGGAAGGGAATAAACAGTTTATCGGAAATCTTCTTTATGGGGTTTTCTGTCACTCCGGAGTCTGTTGGCCCCTCTGTTTCACTGCCGTTCTCTTTATTATCGGCATAGTGCTCGTAAGGATTAAAGTCGTCTCTTTCATTTCTGCCCGAATCATCTGATACGTTCCATCCGGAGAACGTTCGAGTGCCAGGTGTCGGTTCAAAGACAATCCATCCGACGCCTTCAAGATATGCCTCTGGCCAGGCATGTGACTGATCGGACATAACAGTCGTCATACCAGAGGAAACCGAAAAACTGTAACCCTGTACATATCTGGCAGGAATCCCTTCCGCTCTTGCCAGCAGCACAAAGGCAGTCGCAAAGTGCGTGCAATAACCTCTTTGTGTCTGCAGGACAAGATAATCCAGAAAATCAGAATCGGTATTTACTTCCGAAGGAAGCTCTCCGGGTTGCTTTGTATATTCCATCCCCGACAGGATTGATTCAATCCGCTGTAATGTTTCATAACTGCTTTCCCACCCTGTAAGTGTTTCTTCGAGAAATTCTTTCATTTCTACTGACAGTTCAGGCTTTTGACCATATACTTCATAGATCCGCTTCCGGTATTCCTGAAATCCTTCGGCTGAATATTCAAACTTATCAACACCCGGAAGCTGCTCTGCCGCTGCAGAAAGGATTTCTTCATTTATCACGCTTTCCTGAGAACAGATGGTTTTCACAAGATCATCAAACTTCTCATATTGCCGGTTCAGCCGGATAAAGTCTGTGCTGTATTGATTCTGCTGTTTTTTCGGAAAGCACAGATCCCCTCCGACCTGTTTTACCTCCTGATTGTGAACCGCCGGGATGTATTTTGTCGGCGCAAAAACATGGATCGTTCTGAGTCCCCTGATATCGATGTTCATCGATCCGTTACGGATATAATCCTGCACATGTTCCGGATCATACGATAGAACTGCACCTGTGGTCTCAAGCACGTCATATAGCCTGTAATCCATATCGGTGTCATCCAGCTTGACCCATTTTCTTCCGTCAAAGGTATCGAAGCTTTTTCCGCTCAGATAGATTCCCGTCCCGCTTGGAGTACCTGTGCGAATCTGAAAGATGGTATAGGGAGCAGAACGGATATTCCCGAAAAACTCTGCTTCTTCCGAAAATCCAACCTCTGCTTCCCGTTCATCCCAGCCTTTTTTCAGATTCATGGATTCCATGAACAGCTCAAAGCGGTATTGAACATCCCGGGTAAGATCTTTTACGAATTTCCAGTTATATGGTTTCTCTGATGCGTTCCTACCGTAAATCATCAGAAACAGCAGAAAAATAAACGGTAGCAGATAAACCACATGTGCCTGAATATCGGTATCTCCTTCTTTCTGCCATCTTTCCTGCAGAAGTTCTACGATCGTCAGGGTGATTAAAAGCAAAATCAACAGGACCGGCATTTTCTCCATTTGGATTCCGCGAATCAGACTGTGTGCAAGTACGATCATTCCTACCGCAGCAGGGATTATTCTGAGCTTACGGTTATTTTTCGTGAGCCGTTCGAACAAAACGAAGAGGATACATCCAAACAGCACCCATAATACCCAGATACTGTTTCTCAGGAAGTTCATTCGTTCCCCCGGACTTACAGAAAGGATAATTCCGGCAACCAGCGCTGCAGAAACGCCGGCAAGAAGCGCACGGCCTCTGGCCTTCAGATGAAACGGGAGTACTGTGACTGCCGTACAAAACAGGGTCACCATATAGTGCACCGGCAATATTTCCTGCCCGGCCACTGCAGAAACAGCTGTTATTACCGCTGTGAGTGCCAGGACCAGCACCTCTGTAAAATCATAAATTAAACCGATCATTACAGAACCTCCGTAAGATCCGCATTTGTCGGAATCTTAACCACTCTGGTTCTGGAGATTGTCACATCCGGTGCGATTTCATCATCACTTACAACATAAACGATCGCCGCGACATTGTTTCTTCTCAGTTCTCCTGTAATTCTCTCTGCTTCCTCATCCCATGCATGAATAACAAGAAAAACTGCTTTCTTATTAAAAAGTCTGCTGGTTTTCATTACCTCTTCATAGAACCGGCCGGTTCTGTGATCCGGATCAAACCGATACGAAACCATCTGATCATAAAAAGAATCAAACCCGCTGTTTCGATCAACATGACATGACTGAATATCATCCTGCCAGATCCAGGTTTCAATCGGAATACCCTTACTGCTCAGATGCAGATTCAGTGCGATTACAGTTTCAAGTATCTTGTTTTCGATTGGCAGATACTGTTCTTTCTCTTCCCCGTACCGCTGCGGATCTATGAGAATACCAATTCCTTCCTGTACTTCACCGATCCGTTCCCGCACCATCGGTTTTCCAAGTGCTCCGGTTGCCTTCCAGTTAATCAGACGGGGATCATCTCCGGCGATATATTCCCGCATCAGGACATCCGGCTCGCTTGGATTGACCTTTGAATCCCGGAATGCCCGCAGAATAACTTCTGAACTCTTCAGTTCTGTCAGATGGATGATATTTGGCCGGACCCGTACTTTCAGGGGCTCTCTGTTTCGATAGGAAACCGTAAAGAGACGGAAGAAATCCGAGACTTCAATCGTCTTAATTCCAACCTCATACTCCCCTCTGTATCTGCACACCAGATTGGTTTCTCTTCGGATGCCGGAATACGGATGAAGCTCATATTCCGTTTTGTCATCCAGTCCGCTGATGGAGGAGAACGAGGAATAAAAACGGACCCGCACACCGGAAAACAGAACAGGGCTTTCATTCTGCAGAATAAAATGAAAGACCGCAGGCTGATTACATACAAGACCACGGCCTTCCAGACTCTGATAGATTTTGAACAGCAGAATCACCGCAAGAATATAGATGAGCGAAACAATCGGAATCAATGTAAGCAGGAAAAAAATACCGTAGGTAATCTGACCTCCGCGAATGGATATTCCGATCAGTGACAGGATCCACAGTACCAGCAGAATCCTACGGTTTCGTTTCATACGTTACTCTCTTGGAACTCTGACCTTTGTGATCAGTGTATTCAGAATGCTGTCTTTATCTTCTTTACGAATCCGCGCTTCTGAAGTCAGGACAAGCCGGTGGTGAAGTACATTAACCGTCGCAGCCTTTACATCATCCGGTTTTACATAATCCCGGTTTTCCAGGAACGCTCTTGCGCGGGATGCGGCTACCAGAAACAGCATTGCTCTTGGACTTGCGCCAAGAACAAACCGGGTTTCTTCACGGGTCAGGTTAATGATCTGCTGAATATAACCGATCAGCGCATCGCTGATATGTACGTTCTTCACCTGCTCCCGCAGCGAAAGAATGTCACTGTCTTTACATACACTTCCAATGGAATCCGCAGTTTTTCCTTCGATCATATTTCTCGCAAGCCGAATCTCTTCTTCTGCCTTTGGATACCCGATGGAAAGCCGCATCATGAAACGGTCCATCTGTGCCTCAGGCAGCGGATATGTGCCCAGGAACTCAATCGGGTTCTGCGTGGCAATAACCATAAACGGCTGCGGAAGCAGATGTTTTACGCCATCCACGGTTACACTTCCTTCCGCCATCGCTTCCAGAAGACTTGATTGTGTCTTTGGTGAAGTACGGTTGATCTCATCCGCAAGGATGATCTGTCGCATGATGGCGCCTTCTTTATATTCAAATTCCTTTGTATTCAGGTTAAAAACAGAAACACCGACTACATCTGACGGCAGAGTATCCGGTGTAAACTGAATCCTGCCAAAACTGCAGTCGATCGACTG
>JAEEPV010000366.1 GCA_016284975.1 Solobacterium sp. | reverse complement strand
TAAACAGATCCAGTTTATTCATCAGGTGATATTTTTTCAGAACCGGGATGAATTCCGATGGTGAAAGAACACCCCGGACAGGATCGATCCATCTGGCCAGCGCTTCAAGAGAAGCGATTTTTTCGGTCTGAACCCGCTGTACCGACTGGTAGTATACCCGGATCCATCCCTTCTCCAGAGCGGTCGAGAAATTTTCAAGGATGTACCGCTCTTTCCGGTACTGTTCACTATCCTCTTTGGAATAATAGTGATACGTCCTGTTCATATCATTTTTGATCGTCCGGATCGCATGTTTCGCGTGATCCAACCCGTCCCCGATGCGGTTCTGTTCTTCCAGATTGCAGATTCCCGCACGGATACCCATGGTCTTTCCGAAAGCATTCCGGCAGATCTCGGCATCTGCCTCCCGGATTTTTTCACCGGTCACTCTGTTTCCCACAGACGCATCGACCAGAATAAAGTCATCATCGGAACCACGTACGAGAAGCGAATCCGGAAAGTATTTTTTCAGCGAGGAAACAATCTGCCGCAGCAGTTCATTCCCTGCCGAAAAACCATACTGGCTGTTATAGGAACGCATGGCTGCCACATCAAGATAAACCACCATCGGCTGCCGTCTTTCCGTTCGAATGGTATGGAGCCTTTCTGCGGCAAACCGGTTGAAATAGTTCATGTTCGGTAATCCGGTAAGCCCATCGGTATAGAACTCATCTCTTTGAAACAGCTGATACCGGCGTGTCGCCTGCTCGTTCGAACCTTCCACAGCTGTCAGGTCCGCATACGTTATCATCGCCAGTTCGGTGCCATCCGGCATGACCTGCCACTGACCGAGCGCATGAATAAAGTGATAATCGTCCTCGTTTCGTGACCGGAAGATCACATCGTAGCCGCTCCGATGATTCGCAAAATCCTCACTGATTTTCACCACTTTACCGACATCATCCGGATGAATACGTTCAAACATCGCTTCCTTCAGCCAGTTCATGGCATTCTCACGGTCTTTGCCGATCTGCTTGCAGAAACCGTCCGAAACAAGAAGCGGAATGGTGTTCCCGTCGATCGATTGGTAATATACGAACGCGGCCGGCTGAGACTCATATGCCCTGCGCATTTCGTCCGAAAACTGATACATCTTTAACTCCCCACAATGATGATGAATGATATATCTATCGCTGACTGAATTATATCGTATCTGCAACGGAATTATAATAGATAACGGTATTCCATCCTGCCGCCCGGACGGTTTGTCCGTTCCGGCATCCGGATGCCGCAGGGAAGAAGGACAAAACATGATCATTCGTGAAACAACACCAGATACTGATACCATCAATACCCTGATTGCACTTTCAAAGGACTGGGCTGCAGAAAACAGCTGTACCGGATACCGGGAAAATGAAGTTTCCGATATCGAAGGCAATCGGATCTTTCTGGCCGAAGAAGACGGTTCTGTGATCGGTTATCTGTTCGGGAAGCTTTCCCGTTCTGAAAAGCAAACCTCCGTCATGCCGGACAACACTCCGTTTTTTGAGGTTGCAGAACTGTATGTTGTTCCGTCTCAGCGCTCCAAGGGTGTCGGCTCCGCGCTGTTCCACTATGCGGAAAACGCTGTCCGATCCGAAGCGCAGTTCATTCTTCTCAGTACAGCCACAAAAAACTGGAAGGCGATTCTCCATTTCTATCTTGAAGAACTGGGCATGACATTCTGGAGCGCAACCCTCTACCGCAGACTTTCCTGATCACACAAAAAGGCATCCTGAGATGCCTTTCCCTTATGCCTGCATCGAATCTACTGCAGCAGCCTCAAACTGTCTCGTATACAGTCCGTAATAATATCCTTTCCGTTTCATCAGATCACGGTGTTTTCCCTGCTCAATAATCTTTCCATCCTGAACCACAAGAATAACATCTGCGTCGATGATCGTACTGAGACGATGGGCAATCACAAAACTGGTACGTCCCTGGACAACGGTTGAGATCGCATTCTGAATTGCTTTTTCGGTAACCGTATCAACCGAGGAAGTCGCTTCGTCCAGAATCAGGATCTTCGGATCCGCCAGCAATGCCCTCGCAAAGGACAGCAGCTGCTTTTCACCGACCGAAAGCTGATCTCCGCCTTCTCCGACATCACTGTCGAGACCATTTTCCATTTTCGCGACAATCCCGTCCGCATTCACCAGTTTCAGTGCCTTCATGATCTCTGCATCATCCGCCTGCTCGTTTCCGTACTTCAGATTGTCCCGAATCGTTCCGGAAAACAGATGCGGCGTCTGCAGTACGTAGCCAATATTGGAATGGAGCCAGAGCTGTGAGCGGTCTCTTGCGTCTTTGCCATCGATCAGAATCTGCCCTTCGGTCGGCTCATAGAACCGGCACACAAGATTCACCAGAGTCGATTTTCCGGCTCCGGTCTCTCCGACGATTGCCACGTTTGTACCATGAGGAACTTTCAGGCTGAAATGTTCCAAGACCAGTTCCTTTCCATCCGGATACTGGAAGCTGACATCTTTGAATTCAATATCTCCGATCAGTTCTTCCCAGTTTTCTTTCTTCGGATGGAACGTATCTCCATATTTTTCAACTACTTCCGGCCGGTCCGCCACATCACTCTCCGTCTTCATGAGTTTTGTAAAACGCTCGATATTTGCCTGGATTGCAATAATGCCTGCAATCGCTTCCGTCAGCATTTCGATCGGATCCATGATTCCGACCGCATAGGAAATAAATACCGACAGTGTTCCAATCTCAATCGCCAGCTGGCGGGTCAGCAGTCCTCCCTGCCACAGCACCAGGGCCAGAGCGACCGATCCGATACCGGTCACAAGTGTTGAGAGGATCGATCCGTAATGCATCGCATGGACGGAAGTATGTTTCATATGATCCGTTTCCGTTTTGAAATCCGTATCAATGACCTCTTCGATTGCCATGGTCTTGATTGAGCGGATGCCGGTAATCCCTTCATTGAAGTTTCCGGTAATTTTGGAGTTGATCTCCCGGATCTTCCGGTTCTCAATCATATACTTCCTGCCGAAATATGTAATCAGCGCCGTTGCGATCGGAATGATCAGAAGAAACAGCAGTGTCAGGCGGACATTCAGGGTAAACATCACAATAATCACCGCCAGAATATAGGAGACATTCCAGACAATATCCATCATTCTCCAGGCAACCAGCTCGCCGATTTTTCCGGTATCACTCATGACTCGTGCATGAATGTAACCAACCGAGTTCTGATTGAAGTAGGAGAAGGACAGCGTCTGCAGGTGATTGAAGCTGGCATTGCGAAGATCCCGGTTTACAGACATCTCCGCTTTTCCGGCCATTAATAGACTGATGAAATCCGCAAGTACTTTTACTAGAGCCACACCGATATAGGTGATAATGAACAGTCCAAGCGTATCCAGTTTCTGTTCTCCGATGAAATGATTCAGCGCATACCGGTTGAACAGCGGCATGATCGAATCCATGATCGACGCAATCAGCCCCAGCGCAACCATTCCTGCAAGAAGTTTCCGGTATGGTTTCAGATACGGAAGGAGTTCGGGAATGCCAAGCATCGGAAGTGTCCTGAATTCCGATTTATTCGTTTCACTCATCATTCCACCTCCCTTCCGGCCATCTGCAGATCAAAGATCTTCCGATAGACACCGCCGAGGTCCATCAGTTCCTGATGATTGCCCCGTTCAATGATCCGTCCACGGTCCATGACAATAATCTGATCCGCATGCATGAGCGTTGTAATCCGGTGGGCGATGAGGAATACGGTCGCATCTTCCGTATTCTCATGCAGTGCAGCGCGGATCTTTGCGTCGGTTTCCGCATCAACTGCAGACAGTGAGTCATCAAATACCATGATCGGCGGCTTTCGAATCAGCATCTGGGCAATGGCAGTGCGCTGTTTCTGTCCGCCGGAAAGCGTTACACCGCGTTCTCCGACAAATGTGTCATAACCGTCTTCAAAGTGTTCGATTGTTTCATCCAGTGCCGCAATACCGGCAGCTTCTCTTACCTCTCTCAGATCCGATGTCCGGCTCGCAATCCGGATGTTTTCTTCAAGGGATCTTGAAAAGAGATACGGTTCCTGCAGAACCATACCGATATGACTGCGCAGATAGGATGCCCTGATTTTCTGAATATCGATACCGCCGATCGTGATTTTTCCATCCTTCTCATCAAGCGGATAAATGCGGTCCAGAAGATACATCAGCGTCGATTTTCCCGATCCGGTTCCGCCGAGGATACCGACTGTTGT
>JAEEPV010000365.1 GCA_016284975.1 Solobacterium sp. | reverse complement strand
TGTTGAAACCGCCGCACTGAATTCCAAGAAAGCATTGATGAGACCGATCGGTTCTCACAGTGAAAATGCAAACGCCGCAAAGATGGAAAAACTCCTTGAAGACGGCATCAACGCAATCGGCCTCGGCCCTCAGGGAATGGGTGGAAACTACTCCGTAATGGGTGTAAACATCGAGAATACCGCACGTCATCCGTCTGCGATCGGTGTCGCAGTGAATGTAGGATGCTGGAGCCATCGCAGAGGACATATCGTCTTCGATAAGGATCTGAACTTCAGAGTTGATACGCATACCGGATTTGAATACAAGGAAAACTGAGAAAGGAGCTAACTCATGTCAGTAGAAATCAAAGATGGAAAAAAGATTCTTCATAACCCAATTTCGAGAGAAGATCTGAAAGATATCCACATTGGAGACATCATCTATCTCACCGGAGACATCACCACTTGCCGTGATGTTGCCCACAGACGTGTCGTTGAGGAAGGAAGAGAACTTCCGGTAGATGTAAGAAATGCATCAATTCTGCATGCCGGGCCGATTATCCGCCCGCTTGGAGATGATAAGTTCGAAATGGTGTCCGTAGGTCCCACTACCTCCATGCGTATGGAAAAATTCGAATACGAGTTCACAAAGGAAACCGGCGTCCGCGTCATTGTCGGAAAAGGCGGAATGAAAGAAAACACAGAACGTGCCTGCAGTGAGTTCGGCGCTATCCATTGTGTATTCCCTGCCGGCAATGCGGTTGTCGCAGCTGTTGAAGTAAAAGAAATCGTAGAAGCACAGTGGCGGGATCTTGGAATGCCTGAGACACTATGGCACTGCCACGTTGAAGAATTCGGACCTCTGATCGTCTCGATCGACTCTTACGGAAAGAATTACTTCGAAGAAAAGAAAGTGGAATATAACATTAAAAAGGATGAACAGATTGAACTGATTTCCAAGCAGGTCGGGTTCATTAAATAACAAAACCACCGCAAAAATGGCCGTACCCATCATCAACGGATACGACCATTTTCTTTTATACATCATTCCACCTTATGAAAGAACATCACATCTCAAGCGGTTAAGCGTTTTTGCTTTCTCAGCAGCCGTTCGTAAAACCGCCTGGATTGAAAGATTCGTGTAGTCCCAGTTCATCGGTTCCAATGTTGTTGGTCCATCATAGCCAGCCCGAGCAATCTTCCGCATCAATTCATTCCAGTCGATTGTCCCATCAAACGGCAGCTGTTGCTAGTTATGAACACTGCCGTGATAAAAATGCAAAGCTGCACGCAATGCTGAAATATAGATGAAGGTTCAGGACTATGACGAAACAAATAGACAATTATGATTTTTGAATTGAGATAAGATCGCTATAGATGAGTGATCTTTTCTGTCGGATGAAAATTTCGTGAAATGAAATCTTTAGGTCATTTTCTCATCCGAAACTTTTGCACTAAACTTCAGCAATATTGGCAATGATTTAATTCAATACATACTTTTATGAATAAAAAAGAAGCGAGAGAAAACAAAAACCCAGGGAAAGAATTAATCCCCTGGTTTTTTCAGCGTGGGTTAAAAGGCAATATTTGAAAGAGCTTTCAGGAAAACAATGAAACAGAGCCGAATTCATCTCCGACTTATAGAAGTCGGAGTCTTCTTAGGGGAAATTATAAAAAAAGTGCACTGAATGCAAGCTGTGCACTTTCGATCGGAGTTCTCAGAAGTATTCAGGATAGTTAGTTCTTAAGAATTCCGAGAAAAACTGTGGTTCACAATCATCAGAATCTTTTATCGAAAAATACCATTTCTGGACATATCCTTGGATACAGGTGTCCAGCTGTTTGCTTAGCTCTTCTTTTCCTTCTGCCTTTAACTGTTTTACTCTTTCGTTTTTCCATTCGAGCGTCTTGTAGAGATCGTCAGATTCTGAGGAATAAAGCTGTCTTCCGCCGGACACTTTTTCCAGTTCTTCGATGTTGAGCATTTCGTTATCAGTGTTCTTTATTTCTGTCATGGTGCTGATCCTCCATATTCTGATTCAAATCCTTTTTGAAAATATCTCAATATTAAATAATACAGGATGTAATAAATATATCCATGGAAAATAGACTGATTTTCAATGCCTGCAGTATTACTATGTTGATCCTTCGTAGATTTCTTCTATTCTCCTATATCAATTGATGTGATCTGATTCCGCTATTCATTCCAGTAATTGTCGAACATTATATCGGAGGAGCCTTCAGGTGCATTTCCGATATCATTAATCCACTTTTCATATTGGGCATCAAATCGATTCATATATTGCGTGGCTTCTTCCGGGTTTGCACTGCGAATTTTTCTTTGTTTATTCATGGCTTTGCGGAGAGCTTCGCTGTAGCTGTCCCACTCGTTCATACGCACAAGCCTTCCTCCGGTTACTTCATTTAACTCTTCTAAGCTAAGAGCTTTTACTATTTTTTTCTCTGTCATTTTCATTTCCTCCAATTTTAATGTATGACATGAGAGAGGCTTTTATCACCTCATCCACCATCAGAACTCTTTCATATTATTATACGATACATGATGCATGTATCCACGGTTGCAACGATCTCACTGGTAACAATCTCATCCCATTAAAAAGACTCTGCGTTATCTGCAGAGTAAACATGTTTTTGCATTTTGTCCGGTTTTCTAGTTCGAAAATGATCGGTCAGTAAATGACAGACGGCTCCCGTCTATCAGGATTTGCACAGGCAGTACTCTCGGCTGGTTTGAAAACACTGCAAGTCTCTAATAGTAAGAACTAGCCTTTCCAACAGTCGAAGGATTCTGCTAAACTTGGCAGAGAAACGGAATGAGGACGGCATGATGGACGAAGTGAAACATGAGGAAAGCAAAGAGTCAGAGGTCTTGATCGCAGAGCTGGAAAAACATCCGGTCCATGATACAGCGTGCATGAGGATCAATCATGAAGTGATGAAACGATACGGCTTTGCATTCGGCGACAGTCTGACTTTTACCTTCAGCAATGGCCTTTGCATCGTTGATGTACCGTATCATGACGGCTATTATATAGAGCCGGGAAAGCTGATCGCTGTTACCAATCCCGGGGATTCTTCAATCAACATTGCTTTTAATATAGGAAAGCCTTCCTGGGAGGCGTTTAATCTGAAGGAAGGCGATACGCTGACGGTCACGATGCATGAAAAAGGGAAGTATCTCCGGGAACAGGAACTGTTCTCCCAGGTCCATTCCGATGACCCGAAAGACTACTCCAGTGCAGAATCCTTCAGCAACTTCCGTGCCATCCGGGGCGGAAGGCTGAAACCGAACTGGGTCTATCGCTCTGCATCCATGACGAACAATGAGAGGAATCGGCGGGCTACGGTCAATGCATTGATGAAGAAGTATGGGATCAATACCGCGCTGTGTCTTTCCGAAAAAGAAGAAACACTGCGGGAACAGAAGGAAAAGGGAGACTGGGTCTATGACCGGTTTGATGAATTATATGAGACCGGATATGCGATTCCGATTGGACTGGGCATATTTGTGGCATCGGAAAAGTTTCACCGGGTTCTTTCCAAGGGCCTGCTTGCAATGTGTGAAAAGAGCGGGCCGTATCTGATCAGTTGCATGGAAGGAAAAGATCGAACCGGCTATGCATGTGCTCTGCTGGAAGGACTGGCCGGGGCTGATTATGCTGTAATGAAGGAAGACTATCTGAAGACGTATGAGAATTATTACGGACTGAAGGAAGAAGAGGATCCGGAGGGCGTCAGGCAGGTGCTCGACTTTAATTTTGACCCGGTGCTTCGAGTTATGTTTGAACTGGAGGAGGGAGAAACTCTGGCGGAAACGGATTTTGTGAGCGGGGCGAAGCTGTTTCTTCGTAAAGGTGGCCTGAAGGAAGAAGAAATCGCCAGGATTGAAGAAGCGCTGATGGAGCAGAAGGAATCGATTAATTAGCAATGTTCACGTATTTTGAGGAAAATAATTGATGACGGTTATCATAAGGTATCTTCCAACGCTAACTCCATTACATATGACATTACATCGCAGTGGGAAACCTATGGGACAGTCAACATTGGAATCCCTGCACCTGGATTCGCAGATGGACCGGTTCAGGTAGATCACTACAAGAACGGAAAACTCATCGTAACCTACAATGGATGGGTAACATCTGAGTGGTGTACAGTTGATAACCCGGATGGATATTCCACATTTGTGATCCGGAAACCTGGCACAAATGCTCAGAACGCTAAACGGGCATATGTACCGAACACAGGAGTAGAGTAAGTTTGAAAAGTAAATTTCACATAAAGACTGACAAGCAGGAATGGGTAAACTGTTCCTGTTTTGCATTTTAAGAATGTCACTAAGCTTCAGCTTCATCGGCAAAACATTGATTTTATATACTTTATAATGGTTTCAAGAAGAGTTCGACAAATCGGAATTTACAGGAGAAAAAATGGAAAATACTCTCAGTGTAAACGGCATTGATTATGAAATCATACAACTTTTGGGTCATGGAAAAGGCGGATACTCTTATCTTGCTATGTCTTGTGGCAGGAAATCTGTTTTAAAGCAGATCCATCACGAACCCTGTGACTATTACTCCTTTGGAAACAAGATCGAAGCTGAGAAAAATGACTATGAACGGTTGAAGGCAGTGGGAATAAGGATTCCGGCTATGTTTGATATCGATGAAGCTTCTGAAAGAATTGTCAAGGAATACATTGATGGACCTACTGTTTTTGAACTGATACGTGACGGGATATCCGTTGATAAATATCTGATTCAGGTCCGTGAAATGGCCTGTCTGGCAAAGAAAGCCGGACTTAACATTGACTATTTTCCTACGAACTTCGTTGTTCAGAAGGATATGATCTATTATGTAGATTATGAATGCAATCCGTATATGGATGAATGGAGCTTCGAAAACTGGGGAATCAAGTATTGGAGCAGAACTGCAGAGTTTGAGGAATATCTGAATAACAAAGGATAAAGACAGATTCCAGTTTGTAGAACTTCCAGCAGTTTCAAAGGGAATTCATTCGGAATAGTTCTGAATTATTTTGGGGCAAAATGCCCCAAGAATTACAACAGATGATGAATTTAAACTTCAGATCTATATAGATCGCCAT
>JAEEPV010000364.1 GCA_016284975.1 Solobacterium sp. | reverse complement strand
GTTGGCACCGACGACAAAGTCCGTCATATAGGATACTTCGTTATCCATCACAAGCGGGCACTTGATACCGATGGGACCGGCAAAGCCGATTTCCGCACCGGTAGCGTTTATGACCATCTCCGGTTCTGCCAGTTCCACTTCATTGGCTTCAAGAAGCTTGCGCAGCTTTGTTTCATTGACATCTCGGTCACCGCGTACCATTACAGCAACAGGATTTCCGTCCACATTGTAGATCAGTGTTTTAACAAACTTGTTGACCGGCTTTTTCAGGAAGTTTACGACTTCTTCAATTGTCCGGCTGTCCGGTGTTTCAACAAGTGTCAGCGTTTCCTCTGCCCTGGTTTCGGCAGGAGCAACCGAAATAGCCGGGCTGACTTCAATATTGGAAGCGAAGTCACAGCTGTCACACAATACAAGAATATCTTCTCCAAGCGGTGTTACGGCCTGGAATTCTTCGGATAACAGGCCACCCATGACACCGGTATCGGCACGTACGATCTTATAATCCAGTCCCAGACGGTCCATTACATTCTTATAAGCCTGAAACTGTTTTGCATATGCTTCATCAAGACCTGCCTCATCCTTGTCAAAGGTATATGCATCCTTCATATGGAATTCCCGTACACGGATCAGACCATAGCGGGGTCTTGGTTCATCACGGAACTTATCCGCAATTTGATACAGCGAGAAGGGCATATCCTTATAGGAACGGATCTTCATCTTGGCTGCGATTGCAAACAGCTCTTCATGCGTCGGACCAAGTACATACGGCTGATTTTTACGGTCGTTCAGAGAGAACATGGAATTGCCGAAGCCGGCTCTTCGGCCGGAAGATACATAGATTTCTTCCGGGATCAGAGAAGGCATTGAGAGCTCCTGACAGCCGGTCGCATCCATTTCCTCACGGATGATGGCTTCAATATTCTGCATGACCTTGAAACCCATCGGCAGCATCATATACACACCGGCAGAGTTCTTTTTGATAAAACCGGCACGGACCAGAAGGTTGCCGGACTTCGAGTCTTCATCTTTTACATCTTCCCGAAGCGTATAAAAGAAACTGTTTTTCAACTTCATAAACATACCTCGCAAATACCGCACAATTATAGCATGTTACCTCATTTACAAACGCACCTTTCGCGCTATAATAAAACAAATATTTAGAAAGAGGAGGGCATCTATGGCGAAGTATTACAGCGAACCATCGCATACATTCAGCGAATATCTGCTTGTACCGGGGCTTACCGGCGAGAAGAACATTCCTGCCAATGTATCACTGAAGACACCACTCACAAAGTTTAAGAAGGGACAGAAGCCTGCAATCTCACTGAACATTCCGATGGTCAGCGCAGTCATGCAGAGTGTATCGGGAGATGAACTTGCGATCGCGCTCGCAAAAGAAGGTGGAATGTCTTTTATTTTCGGAGCGCAGAGTGTTGAATCCCAGGCGGCAATGGTTGCCCGTGTCAAAAACTATAAAGCGGGTTATGTCGTATCGGACTCCAATGTAACACCGGATACGACGATTGCCGAGATGCATGAGATACTCGAATTGACCGGCCACAGCACCATGGCGGTTACGGATGACGGTACTTCCAACGGCAAGCTGCTCGGTATGATCACCAGCCGGGACTATCGCATCGGCCATGTAAATATGAATGATCCGGTCAGAAAATACATGACGGACCGTTCCAAGCTCGTTGTTGGAAAAGCAACAGATGATCTCTCCGTCTGCAATGACATTATCTGGACGCATAAGCTGAATCAGCTGCCGATTGTCGATGATGATGACCATCTGTTATATCTGGTTTTCCGTAAGGATTATGAAAGCCATAAGGAACATCCGCTCGAGATCCTCGATAAGGAAAAACGCTTCATGGTCGGTGCCGGCATCAATACCCGCGACTATGAAGAACGCATCCCCGCACTGGTCGATGCCGGTGTGGACTGCCTGGTCATTGACAGTTCCGACGGTTACTCCGTATGGCAGGCAAATGTCATCAAATGGGTACGCAAGAAGTACGGTGAAAAAGTGAAGATCGGTGCCGGAAATGTCGTTGATGCGGATGGCTTCAATTATCTGGTAAAGGCCGGTGCAGACTTCATCAAGATCGGAATCGGCGGCGGAAGTATCTGTATCACGCGTGAAACCAAGGGTATCGGCAGAAGTCAGGCAACCGCTGTAATCGAAGTCGCAAAGGCAAGAGATGCCTATTATAAAAAGACCGGAGTATACGTACCGATCTGCTCCGACGGCGGTATCGTCTATGACTATCACATCACACTGGCTCTTGCGATGGGTGCAGACTTCGTGATGCTGGGAAGGTACTTCGCCCGGTTTGAAGAAGCTCCGGGTGAAAAACTCATGGTTAACGGCACCTATGTCAAGGAGTACTGGGGCGAAGGATCTAACCGTGCCCGCAACTGGCAGCGGTACGATCTTGGCGGAAACAAGAAACTGACGTTTGAAGAAGGCGTTGACTCGTATGTTCCGTATGCTGGTACGCTGCGGGATAATGTGGCGCTGACGACCGCAAAGATCCGCTCAACGATGTGCAACTGCGGTGCCAACACGATTGCGGAACTGCAGAAGAAGGCAAGGCTGACGCTTGTCAGTGCGACTTCCATCGTGGAAGGCGGTGCCCATGACGTCATTGTCAAAAACAAGGATAACTTCAACAAGTAAATAATGTTCAGGGACTTCGGGACTTCCGGAGTCCTTTCCTTCTCCTGCAAACACAGAAGCGGCTCTATGGAATAAACAGATTAGTCTGAAAGCGGGATGAAAGCACTGAAATGTACATTGAATGGGAAATATCCAGATGATAAAATGAGTACAGCATCAAGAAATTAAGGAGAAAAATAAAATGATGAAACTGGTTTTGATTCGACACGGTGAGAGCGAATGGAACAAGCTCAACCTGTTCACGGGCTGGACGGATGTTGATCTGAGCGAAAAGGGTCATGAAGAAGCGAAAGCTGCGGGCAGACTGCTGAAGGCTGAGGGCTATGACTTTGACATCTGCTACACTTCCATTCTGAAGCGTGCGATTCATACACTGAACCATGTTCTGGATGAAATGGATCGTGTATGGCTGCCTGTTGTGAAGTCCTACAAGCTCAATGAGCGTCACTATGGTGCGCTGCAGGGTCTCAACAAGGCTGAAACAGCTGAAAAGTACGGTGACGAGCAGGTTAAGATCTGGAGACGTTCCTATGATGTAAAACCGCCGGCACTCGAGACAACCGATGAACGTGCTCCGCAGAATCAGGAAATGTTCCGCGGCATCGATCCGAAAGAACTGCCGCTGAACGAGTCTCTTGAGACAACCGTTGCGCGTGTTGTTCCGTATTTTGAAGAAGTGATCAAAGCGGATATGAAGGCTGGCAAGCGTGTTCTGATCGCAGCACACGGAAACTCCCTGAGAGCTCTTGTCAAATACTTTGACAACATGTCCAATGATGATATCATCGGCGTCAATATTCCGACCGGTTCTCCGCTTGTTTATGAGTTCGATGACAACTTCAATGTCATTAAGCATTACTATCTTGGCATGAGTGAAGAAGAACTCAAGGCAAAGATGGATGCGGTTGCCAAACAGGGTGCGGCAAAACAGTAATCAGATCCATTCATAATTTCGAAAGTCAGGAGTCATATCCTGGCTTTTTTATCTGTTTCAACAAAAAATGATAAATAGATGTGTGCGTTGAAAAATCATCCGGATATTCACTTTCTCATAAACATGTGATTAGACTTATTTGAAGAAATACTTAAAGGCAGCGATGAAGATGCCGCTGCGAAAGGAAATGATGATGGATAACAAAAGTGATTTTGATAAACAGCTGCAGGAAATTGCCGGCGGCAATTATGGAGATGATTTCTGGTATGCGGTTAAAAAAATGGGGAACAACTATGCCGCGATCAGAGAAGCACTCGACACAAACATCTGCCCGGTCTGCAGTCAGCAGATTATTCCCGGCGCCAGCAAAATGTGAAGCTACTGACTTTTTTGCGCATCTGCATGGCGAACATCCTGATCTTTAGAAAACCGAACCATAGTAATAAAGGTTGAAATGCGGGTCATTTTGCCCGCTTTTTTTAAACGAACCAGCCTGATTCTGTGTAAACGCTTTCCATTGTGCGGTATAATCGAGTCATAGAAGAATATGAAGAAACGAGTACTGATTCTTTCCCTGTTAATGACATTCTGCATCGGCTGTAAACAACGTGATCCGAATGTCTTTTCCATTGGTTCTGCAAGGATATCTTCCAATTATTACTTTATCGCAGAAGCAATCGCCGAAAATGCGTCTCAGACAATCGATGGAATGAAGTTTACGACAGTCGAATCAAACGGTTCGGAAGACAATGTACGCGGAGTTGTCTCGGATAAATATCAGCTTGCCATTGCGCAGTCGGATACGTTATATGATGCGTTTAACGCAGAAGGTGTGTTTGCTGATGAACCGCCGATCGATACGATTCGTGCCGTTGCCGGTCTTTACCCGGAAGCGGTTCAGATTGTGACCCGCAAAGATCTGGAAATGAACAGTGTTGCAGGTCTGTGGGGAGCGACGATCTCGGTCGGTGATGAACATTCCGGTACCGAACAGAATGCCTTTCAGGTACTGCTGGCCGGTGAGTTGAATGAGAATAAAGTCAATACAGTCAATATGTCCACCAAAGAAGCGGCAGAAGCGCTTAAGAACGGGGAAATCGATGCGTTTTTCTATACCAGCGGTACACCTTCGGGAGTCGTGGAAGAACTGGCAGAAGACGTTGAAATCAGTCTGATTCCGATCGACGGAGAAATCCGTGACACATTACTGAAATCCCATGCTTATTTTAATGAATGTGTAATTCCTGCCGGTACCTATAAAGGACAGACTGAAGATATCGAAACGATTTCGATCATGTCGGTTCTGATTACAAACGAGAAAATGGATCCGAAGATGATTGAAGCAGTAACAAAATCAATCTTTGAGAATCGTGAGCGGATCAGGGGCTCCGTAAAGATTTCGTTTGATCTGGACGAAGCACATGCCGTCAGCCATATTCCGGTTCCGTTCCATGACGGGGCAAAAGCATACTATTCCGAAAAAGGAATAACTGCAGAGTAACCATAACAGGCAGACCATTCGCTCTGCCTTTTTCTGTTTTCCAATTAATAAAGAGAGAAGGGAGATTCTCCAGAATGAAAGTCATTCAAACTGTTCCGTTTTCCGTAAACCTGTTCCGCTCCGGTGCAGAAATCACACGTACTGCGACGGCTGAGCTGTCAAGGGGCACGGAAACCCTTGTGATCAAAGGCATCAGTACTCAGGCGAATCTGAATACCGCCAGGCTTTACTGCGGCAAGGGAATTACCATGTCCAATATGCGGTTTGAAGTGGATTCGGATGAAACGGAAGTAAATGAGATCACCGGCAAGCTGGAAGCACTGCGGCAGGAGAATGCAGCCAGAGAAATGCAGAAGACCCTGTGGGAGACGAATGGAGACTTCTCCTCCAGAACCAGCGTTTCTGCCTCTGAGATTGAATCCTATATTCTTGCGCTTCCGCATCGTCTGAAGGAAATCCAGGAAGCCAGTTTTGCATGCGCAAAGGAAATCGAAGCCCTGGAAAAGAAACTGGAAGAAGCCAGCAAGCGCAAAACAAGACCGGTCATGATTGCTGAGATCACGGCAGAAGCGGATGGCAGCTATCCGCTTGAGGTGCATTATGTCGAAAACAATGCCGGATGGTCACCGGTTTATGAGATCCACACAGACGGTCAAGGCCCTTTGGAACTTCTTTTGAGGGCGTCCATGAACCAGAACAGCGGGGAAGACTGGGAGAATATCAAAGTTCGCCTGTTCACCGGAAATCCCTCTGGAAACAATACGCTTCCCATCATGAATACGACCTTCCTGGATATCCAGGATCCCTTCCGTCCGCAGCCGGTCCGCCAGAGGGGTACCGGTATGATGATGGGGGCTATGAAAGCAGTTTCCGCAAATGAGATGATGCTGGAAGATGCGGCTCCGATGATGGCAATGATGGAGACTCCGGAACCGGAAGAGATTGAAGATCTGACGATGACCGAGTTTGAACTGGAAATGCCGCAGAACATTCGTTCCGAAGAAGCGGAATCCATGGCGGATCTGACAAAATCGATCCTGGAAGCGGATTATGAAGTATGCACCTGCCCGCGGATTGATGCCAGCACATATCTGACCGCAAAGGTAAAGACTGCGGAACTTCCGAACCTGTTAACAAACAGTGCCAAGGTTTATCTTTCCGGTATGTATATGGGGACGGTCGTGCTGAATCAGGACTATTCGGAGGAGTTTGAAACAGTTTCTCTTGGAAAAGAGGAACGAATCCGTGTCAGTACGAAAGAAGTTTCGAAGAAGACTTCCAAAACACTGCTGAAAGCACAGAATGTGACCGAGTATGTTTATGAGACGACGATCATGAATACGCTTGGCCGTGAGGTCACCGTTCTTGTGAAAGACCAGATTCCGGTATCCGCAAACAAGGCGGTTACGGTTGATTTGATCAAGGCAGACGGTTATCAGAAGGAAGAGGAGACCGGCTTCCTGAAACAGACGGTTACAATTCCTGCCGGTGGTTCCAAGGTACTGACTCTTTCCTACAAGGTATCATGGCCAAAGGATAAGGTTCTGAAGGAATCGGCTTCCGCCGGCTATCCGAAGTTCTGTCCGGAGTGCGGTTCAGTTCTCAGCAGCAGAACCTGCAGCACCTGCGGCTGGACGTCAAATTGAAAAAACAGAGACTGTAATCTCTGTTGATCATAACCATAATTCGGCGTGTCTCAGAGCCTGGCTCCGTTTCTGAGGCACGCTTTAATATAGGCAAACGTTTTTTCTTCTCCCTGTTCGGCAACCATGCGCAGGATGCGCTCCATGGAAGCCGCCGTCTCCGGATGCATGTATTTGCTGTCGGGCTTGGTGAGATAGTACTGCAGGGCATCGGAATCCCTGTAGTTGTCTTTATTGTAGGTCTTGCAGGCGGCAATCCTGTCACAGATCGATTCCACGAGGTATTTATCCGGCATCTTTACAGGCACCCAGCCTTTGTCCGGAAAGGTATCATACCAGTATTCCCAGTGATGAAGATTACGGCCTTTATGATGGAGCCAGCCCATGGAATAACCCTTGAGTTCCTTCTCATAGGGATAGGGGCTGCGGTAGCCCTGATAATAACGGATGGAAGGAATCAGTTCACCGGGAGAATACTTGGAAAGATCATGCGTCAGACCCTGCAGATACAGGCCGCACGCAAAACAGTGTTTCCGCACCAGAGACCGGTGCATATGCACGGTTTTCAGATGTCCGGTGAGTCGCTCGAGAAGGCTGTATTTCGTTTTTCGGCATTGTCTTGTCATCCCTGTAATTATAAGCGCAATTCGATTAAAATCAGCAGTTCTGATCAACCTGCATCAATCGAGAAATCAAGGGGTTTATAAATAATAAAAACAAGGTAAAATAAGCACAGGTAAATAATTATGACAAGACACAGTAACCGTGAAAAAGCGATGTATGCGACCTATCAGAATCAGATTATGAAACGTCCCCTGAAGGATCTTATCGAGGCGAATTTTGAGGATCCTTCCTCGGTGGATGAATATATTCTCAAGGTGATCGAAACCGCGATTACAAATACAGATCGCTATCATGGATATATTGATGAAGTGCTTGAAGGCTGGACATTTGACCGGCTTGGCGTCATTGAACAGGCGATCCTGCTCAATGGCTGTGCGGAATTTGATCTGAAACAGGTTCAGGCCGCGGTCATCATTGATGAATATGTAAGACTGGCTAAGAAATACTGTGACGATGACAGCTATAAGCTGATCAACGGCGTTCTTGACCGCATATGAGTGAACTCAAAGTCCGTACGGTATCCTGGCTGCTGCGCCAGATCTCCGCTGCGATCGACAGTAATCCTATCCTGCATGGTGTGATCCTCGAGGCAGAAGTCTCGAATTTTCATGCACATTCCAGCGGGCACTGGTATTTTTCCCTGAAAGACGAACGCAGCCGGATCGATGCGACAATGTGGGAGAATGACAATCTGCTTGTTAACTTTCTTCCAAAAGACGGGGACAAGATCCGGGTTCTTGGCAATGTGACAGTTTATCCGGTCCAGGGTAAGATCCAGTTCACGGTAAGGAAAATGGCAAGGGCTGGAAGCGGTGATCTGAAGGCATTGTTTGATGCGCTCTACAGGAAACTGAACGAAGAAGGACTGTTTGACAGTGCTTATAAAAAGCCGATTCCGAAATACCCGATGAATATTGCTCTGGTTACCGGCAGTGCAACGCATGCCAGAGCCGATGTATACAACACTCTTGGCAGAAGATGGCCGATTGCGCATGTTCAGGAATATCCTTCTCTGGTACAGGGAGAAGCAGCACCGGCTTCTCTGATCAATGCATTGCAGAAAGCAGATCAGGGCGGGCATGATGTGATCCTGCTTTGCCGCGGGGGAGGAAGCGCAGAAGATCTCTGGTGCTTCAATGATGAGGCACTGGCTCGTACGATCCATGCGATGAATACACCGGTCATTACCGGAGTCGGTCATGAACCGGACTGGACGATGGTCGATTATGTGGCTGATCTGAGAGCGCCGACACCCACCGGGGCAGCGGAAAGGGCTACTCCTGATATCCGGGAAGTCCATCGTCTGATTGAAAACAGCAGAGATCAGATGATCCATTCCATGGATCTCAGAATGGAACAGGAACGCAGTGTTCTGAAACGCCTGAGTGACAGCAGATCCTTCCGGGATCCGTTCCGGATGATCGCGGATAAACGGATGTATAAAGATATGCTGGAACAGCAGTTTCTGCGGCAGCTCCATACCGGCAGCATCCGGACAAGACAAATGCTGAATGAACAGCAGAATACGATTCTTGCGCTTGTAAGAGAGCGTATGAGCGATGAAGCGATCCGTCTGAAGGAATCGCTGCGCTCGATCGATAATGCAGTGCGTAATCGGTTGCAGTAAGAACAGAAGGGCCTTGCTCAGACAGCAGGCCTTCTGGATGCATATTCACCCTTGAAAGTACTGGAGAGGGGCTACAGTATCGTCTCCAATGCGAATGGTGTCATACGAAGTGCACAAGAAGTTCGCACGGGAGATAAGATCCGTGTGCGGCTGCATCAGGGCAGTCTGACGGCAAATGTGACAGAAACGGAGGAATCCTGAACATGGCAAAACCAAAATCCTTTGAAGCTTCCATGGAGCGGCTTCAGCAGATCGTTGATCTTCTGGAAGAAAATGAAGCACCGCTGGATGAAACAATCGCTCTGTTTGAAGAAGGTCTGAAACTGATCAAATCCTGTGATGACCAGCTGAAGGCGTTTGAACAGAAAGTGGAAGAACTGACGAAAGCAGAAGGTGAATCCGAATGAATATGGAAGAATTGCTGGAAAGGGCATTATCCAATGTGACCGAAAGTCGGGTGAAGGAAGCCATGCGGTATTCCCTGATGGCCGGCGGGAAGCGGATCCGTCCGAATCTTCTGTTTGAAGTACTGAAGGGCTATGGCATCGATCCGATGAAGGGATATGAATTTGCCTGTGCGCTTGAAATGATCCATACCTATTCTCTGATTCATGATGATCTTCCGGCAATGGATAATGATGATCTGAGAAGGGGACGTCCGACAAACCATAAACAGTTTGATGAAGCGACTGCCATCCTTGCCGGAGACGGACTTCTTACGGAAGCGTTCCATCTTGCGGCATCTGCTGCTGTGGATCCGGCGATTGTTGTAAAAGGCATTCGGATCCTGTCGGAAATGGCTGGTCCGGACGGCATGGTATATGGGCAGATCCTGGATATGAATGAAGATCCAGCGAGTACCTATGTGGATATTCGCAAGGTTCATAAGTACAAGACCGGATGTCTCTTATCGGCTCCGCTGATGATCGGGGCAGCAATTGCAGAACAGCCGGATGATATCATTGAGGCCTGGCATGAAGTCGGAGAGAAGCTGGGACTGGCATTTCAGATACAGGATGATATATTAGATATAACGAAGACTGCAGAAGACCTTGGCAAGAGCAACTCTGATGCCCGAAACGAAAAGGTCACTGTCGTGAATCTTCTTGGGGAGGAAGCTTCACGTGCAGAAGTGGCAGCGCTTTATTCTGACTGCAGAAGTCAGATTGCAAAATTTAGGGGGTTTGATTCTGCTTCACTCATCAAAATGGTGGATGCGATTGAAGCACGCATGAAGTAGGAGGCATCATGGACCTTACCGCGATCTCAAATCCTGAGTTCTTAAAAGGAAAAAGTGTCAGTGAACTGACACTGCTGGCATACGACATCCGGCAGTTTCTGATCGACAGCATCTCCAAGACCGGCGGCCACCTGGCCAGCAATCTTGGAGTGGTTGAACTTACCATTGCCATGCATTATGTGTTTGACTCACCGAGAGACAAACTGTTTTTTGATGTCGGTCATCAGTCCTATACGCATAAAATCCTGACCGGCAGGGGGGATCGTTTTTCCGAACTTCGCCAGTATAAGGGCCTTTCCGGATTTCAGAAACGCAGGGAAAGCGAACATGATGTCTGGGAAGCCGGCCACAGCAGTACGGCATTATCTGCAGCACTTGGCATGGCAGTTGCGAGGGATCTGAGGCACGAGGACTATTTTATCGTTCCAGTCATTGGAGACGGCGCAATGTCTTCCGGCGAATCCCTTGAAGCACTGAACCAGATCGGAAGTGAGAAGCGGAAGATGGTCATTATTTTTAATGAC
>JAEEPV010000363.1 GCA_016284975.1 Solobacterium sp. | reverse complement strand
TCGGATGATGTCTTTGATGGCGTCGTTCTCCGTCTGGATAAATTCAATGACTATTATTTTATTGGCAACAGCCTGATCGCGCAGGCCGGCTGTTCCATCATTTCACTTGCCTATCAGGCGATGAAGAACGGATTGTCTGGTCTGGAATTTGCGTCCGGAATTCCTGCTTCTGTCGGCGGCGTAACATTTATGAATGCCGGTGCGTACCGCAGTTCCATGAGTGATGTCATTGACAGTGTATTTGTATACCGGGACGGCAAATTTGAATGGATGAGCAATGAAGAATGCGGCTTTGATTATCGCAAGAGTCTGTTTCAGAAACATCCGGACTGGATCGTAGTCGCCGCAAAGATGATTCTTGTACCGCAGGATATCAATGAGATCCGTGATCTTATGGATTCCAGAAGAGAACGCCGCATGGCATCACAGCCGCTGGATAAACCAAGTGCAGGATCGGTATTCCGTAATCCAGAAGAGATTCCGGCCTGGAAGCTGATCGAAGGCATCGGATACCGCGGCAAACGGATTGGCGGTGCGATGGTCAGCGACAAGCATGTTAATTTCATCGTCAATGAAGATCAGGCGACTGCCCGGGATTTTCTGGCACTGGTAGAAGATATCAAGAATCGGGTCGAAGAAAAATATCAGATCCGTCTTCATATGGAAGTGGAGCGTTTTAATTGGCCGAACAGGAAGTAAATAAATCGCAGACTCCGGTACCGGGAGTTGAAACGATATTTGAAGAGCGCGCGGTAACGAATGACAATAAGGCGTTTGAAAGAGCGCGGCCGCATCTCTTTGCCGGCGCGGTTTTTTTTGCGTTTCTGTTATTGATACTGATTTACTGTTTTTCTCCGGAAAGCAGGGTAAAATCCGTATCGGTCCGAGGCCACAATTATCTTTCCAAGTCCTATGTTGAAAAACGGGCCGGTGTTTCCATCAATGATCTGTTTTACCTGCAGTTTCCCTCGGCCATTGCCGCAAGGATCGAAGAAGATCCGATGATTGAGGAGGCAAAGGTAAGACTGCTTCATGACAATATCATTGAAATCACCGTAAACGAAAAACAGCCGTACGGTTACCGTTATGACGAAGAAGAACCAAAGGTTCTCTGTACCGACGGGTCGATCATTCAGCTGACGAGTGAACTGATGCCGATCCTGGCAAGAGTTCCATTTATAAACGGCTTTACGGAGGAAAAGGCTACCCATCTTTTAACAAACGGATTCAAGGAAGTCTCTGCCGATCGGATCGAAGAAATGGCGGAAGTGATCCAGTATCCGCTTTCTTATGATCCGGAAGCGATCGAGATCCGGATGCGGGATGGAGGCATCTTTTTCTCAAATTACTTTTCGCTGTCACTGGTCAATGATTATCCAAAGCTTTCCCGGCTTATCAAGAATAAAGACAACTGTCTGTACGCCGATAATGGAACAACGGTCGCGGCTGCCCGTGCCTGCCCATGGGATGAAGAAGAAATCGTTCTGGAATACTGGACCGATGAAGAAGGAAATTACATTTATAATAAGTGGGGCGACCGGGCTGTTAAGCATTACTATCAGGACAGCGATGGAAACTATTACCTGGATGATAACGGGGAACGCATTATTATACCGATTGATGCTTATGGACAGGATCAGAAAGATGCAGACTTCCTGAACCACTATTTCCTTGGATGGTATTCAAAAGGGTATCTGGATATTCCGGAAGAGGAACTGGAAGACGGAGAAAAACCAGAGGAGACGGCCGCACCGGAAGATACTTCGGATTCGGAAGGAACAGGCGAAACGGAAGAAGTACAACAAGAGGATTAGAACATGGATGACAGTTTGAACAGGATAATGGAAGAAATCCGCAGAGCCAGAAAGAATGATCTGAATGCGCCGAAAAGGATCAGTGACCGCACCCGTGTTGTTTCTCTGATCAAAAAGATCCAGGTCGTTCTTCTGCCGGGATATTATCACTACAACGATCTTTCAGCCGAACAGGCATTAACCGAACTGAAGGAAGACCTTCGAGGGGAACTTTCCGCAGCACTCTGTTTCAGTGGAAAAAACATGATGAAAGCGGAGGAGATCACAAACGGATTTCTGGAACGGCTCGGCCACATCATGCGGATGATGGATACCGATATACAGGCGATTTATGAGGGCGATCCGGCTGCCAAGTCAAGAGCGGAGGTCATTCTCTGCTATCCCGGGTTCTATGCGATTTCGATCTATCGCTTTGCCCATGAACTGTATGAACTGGGGGCACCGTATATTCCCCGTATCATGACCGAGTATGCGCATGAAAAGACTGGCATTGATATCAATCCCGGCGCTAAGATCGGAGAATATTTCTGCATCGACCACGGAACCGGTATCGTTATTGGTGAAACTGCTGTGATCGGAAATCATGTCAAGCTGTATCAGGGTGTTACGATCGGTGCCAAGAGCTTTGAAAAGGATGAGGACGGTAACCCGGTGAAAGGCGGAAAACGGCATCCGAACATCGGAAACAACGTGGTAATCTATGCCAATGCGACCATTCTGGGAGGAGATACCACGATCGGTGACAACTGTGTTGTCGGCGGAAACGTCTGGCTGATTGATTCGCTCGAACCCGGAAGTACGGTCATACATGAGCGGGAAGACAAAATTCTTACTTCCAAATCCGGCTCAAATCTCTGAAATCATTCGGGACCTGAGATATAATAAATACGTTTTAATGAGGAAATAAATTTATGACGGTAGAAAAAAAGACTAGATACGGCGCTATCAGTGTCACGGAAAATGCGGTTGCTT
>JAEEPV010000044.1 GCA_016284975.1 Solobacterium sp. | reverse complement strand
TTTTATTGTCGGAAGAACAAAAATCTTCGAGTTATTAAATCTTTCAAAGGCTTCAATACTAATAAGATTGTTTTCCAGAGTGTCTCGGATTAAAATCATGCGTGCATACTCTCGCAGCGAACCTTTTGTTATTTTGGCATAACAAAGAAACACAAGAATTGAAGAAAAGAATAAACTAAATAGAATTACAGAAATGGCTTTCAAGAATGTTATTCTGTATTTCAAAAAAGCCAAACCAGCGGTAATGGCAAAACCCGCTGATATGACTTCAAATGAAACGAATAATATCTTGCGAAATTGATTGATACTCATTCGTTAACAGGCAATACAGAAGCAACCATTGACAAATTATTGCTGTATTGACCCCAAATTGTTGCTTTATCAATTTTGGCAAATTTTATTTTTTGTGATAAACGATATTTCGGCAAATCTTCTTCCTTGCTGTTAGGAATTGTACAGGTGAATTTTTCAAATAAATTCGTTGTCTTTGGGTCGTCATACTTTGTCAAATCTTTTGTGATAACCACTGACAGAACAATTGCCTTTTTTTCTTCGTTATACTTTGCACCCGCAATAGTTAATTCTTTACCATTAAAAAACTCTTGAACCTTAATCTGAATTTCATTCTTAAACTCTTTTAATTTCATTTCTCTAAACGCTCTCCTTTTTTAGCGTTAAATCGCCTACGATTAGATAGGACTTTTGAAAGTCGCAGTTATAGAGATTAAATAAGTTCTCAAAATACTGCGTAAGCCCGCCCGAATTGTTCGCATAAACTAAAATGCTTGCTATTTCTTCCGCTGTCTGATAGTCAGTAGAACTTTCTGTTTCAGACATTGAAAGAACAAAATCAGTCGGGGAAAAATACTTGATTGTAAATTTAAATTTATTCATTGTCGTACTCCAAAACACACGATAGAAAAAGCAGGGGAAGTGTTGCCATTGTTTTCAAAAAAGAAAATCACTTCCCAAGCAGAACTACATTCTGAAAAGGGAATTCTCAAAATGTCTTGGTTATTATGTCAAAAAAAATTTTTTTAGAAAGTAAATCTGGTGTTTTTTTTAAAATTTCGCAAAAAAAAGAACCGAACGCTTTTCAACGCTCGGCTCAAATACTGAAATCTATTGTTCTATTAGGTCAATTAACTTGAACAAGAGTAATCTTTGCGGGTTCATCAACATTCACAAAATAACCATCTTCAATAGTGATTGTCTTAGTTTCGCCAATGTCCAGTCTTTCAACCTTTCCATCTGCCCATTCTTCCCAACCATCATCTGTTTTGTTTACTTCATTCTTATAAACATTAACTTGGGTCATATATTCCCCGTTATTCGTGATTTCATAGGTGCCAACAGGTACAAAATAGCCAATGACTTCATCTGCCATATCAGTTCCAGCATTTAGAACCAAATCTTGCCCATATTCGCCCTTTTCGCCAGCAGTAATAACAATCGTAGGCTTTTCTTCGGTTTCTGTTTTCGTTTCTGTTTCGGCAGTTTCTGTGGTTTCAGCAGGAGTATTTGTTGCAGGTGTTTCTGTCTGTTCTTTTGCCTTAGGGGCTGGACTTAAACCGACAATAATAAATGACACCAGAGCAACCCCCAAACAAATGAAAGCAGTTTTCTTGGCTTGGGAATTATCTTGCCCCGCCTTTTTCAGTTTTCCACTCTTAATGAAGAAAACAATGCAAGCAATAAGAGCCAGCAGAAATACAATTGTGAAAATCGTTGCCATAGTCTATACCTCCAATTTTTTCACCTTATCGTTGGGTTAGGCTTTTTCTTTTGCTTTTCCTATTCACTGGGTTATTTATACTGTTTTTCGGAAACAGTAGTGCCATTTTTCAAACCCCAGTGAAAAACCGAAACCCTTTGTAAACCGCTATTTTATGCGGTTTTTTCGTTTTGCATTTCCGTTCATTCGGGTTTTCCAAGCAGACGGAACATGTTTTTCTTGTAGACCTCAACACCCGGCTGATCAAACGGATTGATATCCAGCATGTAGCAGGTCATGGCAGTTGCCTTAAAGAACCAGTAGCACTGATAACCGAATGAGAATGCACTCATATCCGGCATATCGATCACCAGGTTCGGAACACCGCCGGTCTCAACATGTGCTGCCAGTGTTCCCTTCATCGCCATCTTATTGATCCAGTCAAGCTTCTTGCCTGCCAGATAGTTCATCGTGTCGGTATTTTCCGGATCGGACGGAACGATTGCGTCCAATGTCGGTTTTTCGACCTTCAGCAGTGTTTCAAAGAGAATCTTATTGCCCTGCTGAATAAACTGGCCGAGGGAATGCAGATCAGTAGAGAAAGTTGCAGAATCCGGCAGAACACCTTTTCCGTGCTTGCCTTCGGATTCACCCATCAGCTGCTTGAACCATTCGCCCAGACACTGCAGCTGCGGTTCATAGGTCACAAACATTTCAACGTTATAACCCTGATTCTGCAGAATCCGGCGGGCTACCGCATAACGATACGCATCATTTTGTCTGAGATCATCTGTCTTCAGATCGATGTAGGCAGCCTTGAAGCCATTCATGACTTCGTTGATATCGATTCCCATCAGAGCCATCGGCAGAAGACCTACCGGTGTCATTACGGAGTAACGGCCTCCGATATCATCCGGAATGACGAAGGTCTCATAACCTTCTTTATCCGCGAGCGCCTTCAGGGTTCCTTTTGCCTTATCGGTTGTCGCAAGAATTCGTTCACGGCACTCTTCCTTGCCGTATTTACGTTCCATGAACTGTTTCAGAAGACGGAACGCAAGTGCTGTTTCCGTCGTTGTTCCGGACTTCGAAATAACATTGAGAACAACATTCTTATCTTTGATATGATTCAGCACCTGGCTGATATAAGTACTGGAGAAGGTATTTCCCACGAAAACAACTTCTTTGTCATTATCCGGGTAAAGACCCTGAATCATTTCGATCGCAGCGCGTGCGCCAAGATAGGATCCGCCGATACCGCAGACAACGACGCAGTCTGTCTTATCTTTCAGCTTTTCCGCAATCCTGATCATCCGATCAAATTCTTCCTTGTCATACGTTTCAGCCCAGTCGACCCAGCCAAGTCTGTCATTTCCTTCGCCAGACTTCTCATGAATCATCTTGTGGATGCGGCTGACCTCCTTCTGATAAGACTCAATGTCTTCTCTCAGGAATGCCTGTGTGGAATCTAGTTTCATCATTTTCTGTTATCTCCTTCTTCTGACTCCAGGATCCATTGTTCCATCATTGCTGCGATGGAAGAAAATCCGATGTGATTCGGCGGCAGCTCCGCCTTTCGATTCATTGGTCTTCTGCGGCTTCTGGAATTCGTGTGATGCAGCGCTTTCAGAGAAAGCCGCGCCTGACCTGCAGCTGCGTCAAAATCGATGATTTTGACGGTAACCGTATCTCCAACTTTAACATACCGGCTGATATCCCTGACATACCCGTCACTGATTTCAGAAATATGAATCAGTCCGCTGGTCTGCCGATCCAGCATTACAAATGCCCCGTAAGGCTGAATGCCGGTTACTTTGCCTTCTGCTGTCTGTCCGATACGATATTGCATTTTTACTCCTATCCGTAATTTTACACTACTTCTATTTCATGTGGGTATTCGAATAACGACTTTGTCATCTCAAATGCTCCCATGAACCTTACGTACTGCGGCTGTTGTGATATACTTCCATGTGAGGTTAGAAATGATTAAGTCGATGTATCCATTCTGGTCAGCAATTCTGTCTGCGCTTCTTGCGCAGCTGCTGAAACCGATTATCTATTATATACGGCATCGGAAGTGGAAGCTGCAGCTTCTGATCGACAGCGGCGGAATGCCCAGCTCACATACGGCACTGGTCAGTGCTCTGGCAATGTCCGTAGGACTGCAGGAACGGTTCAGTTCCACGATCTTTGCAGTAACGATGGCACTTGCGGTCATTGTAATTTACGATGCCGCAAATGTGCGTTATTATAGCGGACAGAACATTCGGGTTACCCAGCAGCTGGTAAAGGATGTTCAGGAAAACCTGCATACCGAGTTTGATGATCCGATCTATCAGACAAAACTGAAAGAAGTACTGGGTCATAAATGGAAGGAAATCTTCGGCGGTCTGGTGCTTGGCATCATGATTGCACTGATCTTCCATTTTGGTCTGTAATGAAATAAAGAGGCATAGAACAATGAGTGAACAGGAAAAGAACACGGTTTCAAGCGATGTGCTGGAACGTATTGAAAAAACGATCAACAAGATCCGTCCCTATATTCAGCAGGACGGCGGCGATGTGGAACTGGTTGATTTTCAGGACGGTGTTGTCACCGTACGTATGCTTGGCGCATGCGCCGGCTGTATGGCGCTTGACGCAACGCTGACCGACGGCATCCAGGCAATTCTGCTGGATGAGGTTCCGGAGGTAAAGGAAGTAAAGCTGGATTCTCCGGCAGGATATGACGGTTACGGTGTCGGCAACGGCAGCGGATATTCCTGGTATTGATTCGCGGAAACGCGAATTTTTTTCTTCTTTCACACAAAAAACATCAAATCTCCGACATAAAATCAGATTTCGTGCTGAAATTTGATTTTTTTCTTCATTTTTTAAGATATTTTCGGGTTTTTGATTGCTTTTCTGAATTTTAAGTTCAAAATAAACCCATAAAGGGGAAATTTGATTATGGAAAAGCCTTTTGAAGAATTTGGTTCACTGGTATTCTCAGAATCCACCATGAAGGAACGTCTTCCAAAGCCGGTCTATCTTTCCTGGAAAAAAACCGTTGCGAATGAAGGGACACTGGATCGTCCGACAGCCGACTCCATCGCCCACGCCATGAAGCGCTGGGCACTGGAAAATGGCGCCACCCATTATACGCACTGGTTCCAGCCTCTGACCGGAACGACTGCGGAAAAGCACGATGCGTTTATTGATCCTGACAGTAACGGCGAGCCGATGACACACTTTTCCGGAAAGAATCTCATCAAGGGCGAACCGGATGCGTCCAGTTTTCCAAGCGGCGGTCTGCGTGCCACGTTTGAAGCCAGAGGCTATACCTACTGGGATGTGACCAGCCCGGCGTTCATCAAGGACAACGTTCTCTGCATTCCGACCGTATTTGTTTCTTACAACGGAGAATCTCTGGACAAGAAAGATCCGCTTCTGAAATCCATCAAGGCCCTTTCCGAAGCCTCCACCCGCATGGTCAATCTGCTTGGTGAAA
The DNA here is from genome assembly GCA_016284975.1 of Solobacterium sp. Taxonomy (GTDB): domain Bacteria; phylum Bacillota_I; class Bacilli_A; order Erysipelotrichales; family Erysipelotrichaceae; genus Bulleidia. The sequence continues at coordinate 15,525 of JAEEPV010000044.1, read as the reverse complement.
AGGATGTCCGCTCCTGTACACCGGTTGTCGGACTGGAACAGGAATACTTCCTGATTGATAAAAACCACTTTGATCTTCGTCCGGATCTGAAGCTGACCGGCCGCACGCTGTTTGGCGCTCCGGCCTCAAAAGGACAGGAGCTTTCCGATCACTACTTCGGTTCGCTTCCAAAACGGGTCTCGGAGTTCATGAGTGACGTCGACAACGAACTGTGGAAGCTGGGAATCTATGCCAAGACGGAACACAACGAAGTCGCTCCCGGTCAGTTTGAACTGGCGCCGGTATATTCCAACTGCAACATGGCAGTGGATGACAACCAGCTCATCATGGAAATCCTTACCCGTACGGCAGAAAAACACAATCTGGCCTGCCTGCTTCATGAAAAGCCGTTTGAAGGCATCAACGGTTCCGGCAAGCACAACAACTGGTCGATCGTGGCCGACACCGGTCAGAATCTGTTTTCTCCGGGCGAAAAGCCGGCAGAAAATATCCGGTTCCTGACGTTTGTATGCGCCTTTATAAAAGCTGTTGATGAGAATGCAAAGCTTCTGCGCATGAGTGCAAGCAGTGCCGGTAATGATCATCGTCTGGGCGGATGCGAAGCACCGCCGGCAATCATCTCCATTTATATGGGCAGTTATATCGAACAGATTCTCTATGGACTCTATATGGGAGACAAGGCGAAAATGCCGAAGGATTCCCGTTCCGAGTTCAGCCCGATCTCCGGTCTGTCCTATATTCCGCACGACAACTCCGACCGCAACCGCACTTCTCCGATCGCCTTCACCGGCAACAAGTTTGAATTCCGTATGCTTGGCTCCTCGATGTCGGCAGCGGTCGTCAACACCGTGCTCAATGCCATCATGGCGGATTCTCTCAATGAGATCTGTGAGCAGCTGGAAGGTCTGAAGTATCTGCAGGATGTGCGTACCAAAGCGCTGGAGATCTGCCGTGACATTATCGATTCCCACAAGCGGGTACTGTTCTCCGGGGATGGATATTCTCAGGAATGGGTCAAAGAAGCCGGACGCAGAGGCCTTCCGAATATCACTTCGTTCATCGAAAGCATCGATGTGCTGGATGATGAGAAGACGGTTGAGATGCTAACGAGTCTTGGAATCTATACCGAAAAAGAACTTGCAGCCCGCAAGGCGATTTATGCAGACCAGTATGTCTCCATTATGGGAATTGAAGTCAAAACGATGTTGTCCATGGTACGGAAGCTGGTTCTGCCGGCAATGAGTGCTGAAATGAAGTTCTATGCGGAATCCATGAACTCTGTTTCCAAGCCGCCGAAATTTCTCAAAGACCGCTCTGCGGAACTATCGAAGCTCATCGATCAGGTATATACGCATATGCTCGATCTGGAGAATGCATATCAGGATGTTCTTACGGAAAAATCCAGTGAAACGGCCGGCCGGCGGATGTATGGCGAGATCAACGATAAGATGAATCTGCTGCGTTCCAACATCGACCGCTATGAAGTGATCGCTTCGAAAGAGTTCTATCACATCCCCAGCTACGAAGAGATGCTGTTCTCACTGTAAATCACAAAAAACATCAGCCCGTTCCGTTATGGAATCCGCTGATGTTTTCTTTTCCGCAGGCATGTAAAAACTGCCGCTTCGCCTTTTTTGCGTAACGGCAGTCGTTTCATAAACGGTTTTGAGTCTTGTATTACTTGAGATAGTTCGCTGCGCTTTCGCCTGCGATGCGACCGTAGACGATGAAGTCCGCAACTGCGTTTCCGCCCAGACGATTTGCACCGTGGACACCGCCGGTGATCTCACCTGCCGCAAACAGGCCGGTAATGGCGGAACCGTCTTCCTTCAGAACTTCCGCATTACTGTTGATCTTGAGACCGCCCATGGTATGGTGAATACCCGGCTGTACCGTCAGTGCATAGAACGGACCTTCCAGCTTTTCCGCAAAGGAGGTTCTTCCGAACTCCTTGTCTTCCTTGGCTTCTACACAGGCATTCCACTTCTCAATTGTTTCCTTGAGTACGGCGCCGTCCATATTCATTTCCTTTGCCAGATCTTCCGGAGTTTCACCGGTAACCGTCCAGCCCTTGGAAACATAACCCTGGATGACTGCACTTGCGTCGAGCATCTTCTGGTCAACAATCAGCCATGCATAACCGCCGGTCTGATTGTTTTCCGCATCGGATACCTTGTCACGGGTGCTGACTTCATCATAGAAACGCAGACCTTCGGCATTAACGAGAATTGCACCGTCTCCGCGCAGACCTTCTGTGATCAGATTGGCACTGCCGTCATCTGCCACATGTACGGTCGGGTGAAGCTGAATCTGATCCATGTCGACGGTAGCTGCTCCGACCTCTATGCCCATATCGATTCCCTGACCGAGAATACCTGCCGCATTGGTTGTGATGTAGCCTTTGAGTTCCGGATGGTTCTGGGCAACAACCATATCGTTGTTGGCACCGAATCCGCCTGATGCAAGAATAACTGCGCCGGCGTTGACTGTGACTTTTCCGCCCGCAGAGGTAGTCGCTTCGATACCGACTGCCTTACCGCCGTCCATAATGATCTTGTTTGCGGTTGTCTCATAGAGCACTTCGATGCCGCGGTCATTCAGGTTCTTTTCCAGAATCGGAATGACATATGCGCCGACCGAAACAACCTTGCCTTCATCGTTAACCGGACGGTGAATACGCTTAACACTTGCACCACCGAATGCGGCGACATTGTGGAGCTCTGCACCGATCTCATCGAGCCAGTCGATCGCGCTTTCGCTCTTTCCTGCAAGTGTCTTGACCAGCTCCGGATCATTGAGGCCTTTACCGCCGATCATGGTGTCGAGTTCGAACAGTTCAACGGAATCAAAATATCCTTCCGGAGAAGCCTGATACGCTGTCCACTGTTCGGTAACGGTCTTTGCAAGTTCTTTAACAGTCTCTTCATTTTCACCGGTGAAGGAATCTGCGGATTTCAGAGTCTTTTCAACCCCTGCACTCTCGCCAAATTCATTTTCATCCTGGAATTTTGTCTTGGCCGCATTCATACCGCCGGTCGAACGTACGGAGTTTCCGCCTGCCATGGACTGACTTTCGACAATAATGACTTTTTTGCCCGCGTCACTGGCAACGATTGCCGCTGTCATACCAGCACCGCCTGCGCCAACGATTACAACATCCGCTGTCTTTGTGACATCTTCTGCAGATGCCTGCGCTGCCGCAACTTCTTTCTTGTAGTCTTCCGGATTCAGACCGGCACTTTCAAGTGCGGAAGCCGCTGCCGCAAGAATCGCGTTGCTGGTAACAGTTGCGCCGCTGACAGTATCAACTGCGATCGAACCGCTTTCCGCAATTGCGCCAGGCATGGAATCGATTGCCTTGGATCCGATGCCGTCTGTTTCTCCCGGACCTTCCGCCGTGCATCCTGTGATTACGGAGTTTTCAAGTGTGAGCGTAACTTTGACAGGATTGGCTTCGCCGCCCTGTCCTGCTGCTTCTCCGGTAAAGGTACCGGATACGCCGGACCCATCCGATGCCGGCTGTGCTGTTGTTGATGTACCGCACGCCGCAAGAGACGCAGCCAAAGCTACCGCTGAAATAAATGCAAGTAGTTTTTTCATAATCCCTCCATATGATGTTTGGTTTTCTGGAAACCTGATAGGGTAATTATACCGTAACGTTATCCTGCCGAAGATAAAAAAACTCGTCATTTCAGACGAGCTGTAATAATAATTCTACTCCACCCGGATCCGCCGTTCTTTCAACCGGCGTTCGATCAGGTCTTTTGCGAGCACATAAATGACGGAGAAAATCGGAACACCGAGAAACATTCCGATCACACCCCAGAGTGCGCCGCCGATGATAATGGCAAACATGATCCATACCGGCGGAAGTCCCATGGAATCTCCGAGAATGTACGGGCCAAGAATATTGCCGTCGATCTGCTGCAGGATCAGTACAAAAATAATAAACTCCAGTGCTTTTGCCGGCGAGATGATCAGAAGAATAAACGCACAGGGCACAGCTCCGATAAACGGTCCGAAGACCGGAATCATATTGGTCAGTCCAACGATAAAGGCAATCAGCGGTGTATATGGTATCTTCATCAGACTGCAGCATACCGCCGCCGCAATTCCAATGATCAGTGAATCCAGGGCCTTGCCGAAGATAAAACTGTCCAGCATCTGTGCAGTAAGCCGCATGACATGAAATACATTTTCCGCATTTTCCACAGACATCATGGAATAAATGATCTTTTTGCCCTGCCGCTTCCAGCGCTCTTTATCAATCAGAAGATATACGGCAATGATAATGCCCACCAGGAAATTGATGATTCCCTTAACAAACGTAACGGAATAGGAAAGCAGCTTTGATACGATACTGCTGGTACTGCTGAGCCAGCCAACCATGTTTTCCCTTAAATTTTCATACAATCTGAGCAGAATCTCATCCAGTTCCTTATTCTGGCTGAATTTATCCAGAAAATTCTGAACGGTTCCGATATAGCCGTCCATGGAATCCATCAACATTTCAAAGCTGCTTGAAAGCTGCGGAATCAGGATGACGAAGAACATCGTGATGACCAGCATGAATACGATTAGCGAAACCGTGACCGAAACGACCCGTTTCAGCTTTGGAGAAATATTAACCGCCGCCAGCCAGCGCTCCTCACACATCCGGCAAAGCGGTGAAAGGATGAACGCGATGCAGAAACCCCAGATAAACGGGGACAGGGCTTTCCAGATCGTACCCAGGAATGAAGCAATCTCGCTCCAGTGAAAAAAGGCGAAGCAGACGGTCGCGATGATAATCCCGCTGATCGTGTATTCTCGGATACGATTCTGTGTTTCTGTTGTCCAGGGTGTCTTCATAGCTGCTATTATTATAGCTCACTTTATTATAAGGTTTTGCCGATAACCAATTGACAAGATTCATTTTTCTGTCAGAATAGGAGTGTCTTTTATCAAGAATGGGGCAAGAGAGGCAGCTCGTCGGCCCCATACCAGCCTGCTGTCAAAAAAAGGCTGTAAGGTGGTACTGCTGACATCGATAAAGAAAGAGTTCCTATACAAGCTCTTTCTGGCTTGTTCAAAAGACAAAAGGAAGGAGCTTTTTATATGGCAAAAATGTTTTTTACTTCAGAGTCCGTCACAAGCGGACACCCGGACAAGATCTGCGATCTGATCGCAGATACCATTCTCGACGAGGCGATCCGTCAGGATCCCGATTCTCACATGGCGGTAGAGGCCACGATCAAGGATGATCTGATCCTGATCTATGGAGAAGCCGGAACCAATGCGGTTCTCGACTACGAAGCGATCGCCAAATCCGTTCTACGGGAAATCGGCTTCAACGAAGATTATTATGTTGTCGTAAAGGTCAATAAACAGAGTCCCGAGATCAATCAGGCTGTTACTCAGGATGAAGTTGCCGCAGGCGATCAGGGTATCATGTTCGGCTATGCGAACAATGAAACCGAATCCTACATGCCCTTTGCGATCGACTGTGCACACAAACTTGCGAAACGTCTTGAGGAAGTGCGCCGCGGCGACAGCCGTCTTGGCCCGGACGGAAAAACACAGGTAACGGTGGAATATGAAGATGGTGTCCTCAAAAGAGTCGATACCATTGTTGTTTCCACCCAGCATACAAAAGATATTACACAGGAAGAACTGCGGGAACTGATCATGGATAAGGTGATCCGTCCCGTTGTGGATCCGAAGCTGATTGATGATGATACAAAGTACTTCATTAATCCGTCCGGTTCCTTTATTGTCGGCGGCAGCTGGGGTGATTCCGGTACCACCGGAAGAAAGATCGTCGTAGACACCTATGGCGGATACGCACCGATCGGAGGCGGATGTTTCTCTTCGAAGGACCCGACCAAGGTCGACCGTTCAGCTGCTTATTATGCACGCTATGTCTGCCGCAACATTGTTGCCAACGACCTTGCGGACAAAGTACAGCTGCAGCTTTCCTATGCGATCGGCAAACCGCGTCCTACTTCTGTTAACGTAAATACGTTTGGCACCGGCAAAATCAGTGATGGTGAACTGATGGAGGTAATCAGCAGGAACTTTGATTTCTCCGTATCCAACATTATTAAAGAACTTGATCTGAAGAAACCGATTTACCGCAGAACAACCAACTACGGCCACTTTGGCAAAGCAGATCTTCCCTGGGAACAGTACCGGAAGATTGAGCGTTAAGTGTTTTGAACAGCGTTATAATTTCTGTGGAGAATTTTAAACTATGAGTGAATTGAAGATTATGACGCTGAACGTCAAAAATGCGTCGATAACATCGTCCTTTGCAAAACGTGCAATCTCTATTCAGGAGCTTGTTCGCTGGCATGATCCGGATATCATCGGAACACAGGAACTGATTGATCCGATGATCGATTACCTGCCGGAGCTGACGGAAACCTATACGTTTTACGGAAAAGCCCGCGGTTCAGCCGGAAACACGAACGAGCGGACCTGTCTGCTATTTAAGAAAGACCGGTTCGAACTCCTTCGGGGTGATACCTTCTGGCTCTCTTCTACCCCGGATGTCAGAGGAAGCCGGTTTCTGGAATCCCTGTTTCCGCGGATTTCAACTTTTGCCCTGCTCAAAGATAAGCTGACTGAGCAAACCTTCACGTTTGCCAATACGCATCTGGATCATTTACTGCCGGCCACCCGGGCAAAGCAGGCTGCCGTGCTGCGCGATAAACTGATTGAAGTAAAAGACGGGGACTTCCTGGTACTGACCGGCGATTTCAACAGTTCCTATCTGAGCCTTGCGGTTCACACACTGGTAAGCAGTCCGGAACTCGACCTGAAAGATACCGTGCCTACCGATGGTGTCAGTACGATCCGTTCATTTATTCAGGCCGGTACCTCGCATTTCCGTCCGATCGATCATATCCTGGTCTCAAAAAACCTTGAAGTACTCAAATCCGAGATCATCACCGGGATGTACATGGGACGCTACCCAAGTGATCACTGCCCGGTATTAACGGTCATTAAACTGCCGGAAGCGGAATAGCTTTCGACAGTTTTTTTATTCGTCGCAAATGAAAAACATCCGCAGAAACGGATGCTTTCACTTACAGGAAATTCTCTTTATGAATCAGAAATACTTCTTCATGTACTCGGAGACCGCTGCGATGTCAGCCGGATCAGAAAAGAACTGACTCAGCATGGCACATGCCTCCTCGTAAGTCATGTCCGGATACTGTGCCTTCATGGAAGGTGCCATCGAATCAGCGATCTGTTCCCATCCCTCCGGCAGTTCACCGCCGCTGATCTGATTCATAATCTCATCACTCAGTACAATTTTCTTCATCTGCAAAAACTCCCTTCAACTATTTATACGATTTACTTCAGGAAATTCAACATTTCCCTGTTCTATTTTCTCAGATTTTATCTGCCATTTCACAGAAAATTAACGCAATTTCTGAGATACGACGCTGACCGTACTCTGAGGAATAACCGGAAGTCTCTGATCGCAGTGTTTTTTTGCGGCATTGCGTTCTTTTTCCTGAACATATCATTGCATTCCAGTATCGGAAATACACACATAAACATTCGAATTTCACGCAAAAAAGCGCCAGCCATTTTCAGGTTGACGCTTGGGTTCTTACCAGCCGCTTTCAGCCATTCTTAATTCATTGCGTCGTGGCAGCGCGGGCAGAGACCATTTTCATCCGCTTCTTCACTGAAGTTCCAGCAGCGCGGGCACTTAACGCCGGTTGCACGGCGGATAACCGCACTGCGGCCTTCACCGGTGTTAACAGAAGCCTGGGATACGATCAGCCACTGCGCCAGATCTTTTCCAAGCCCTTCTTCCAGGAGCTTCTGATCCGCTTCCGTGCAGGTGATCTCAACTGCAGCCTCCTGTGCGGAGTGGATCAGATCCGCAGTACGTGCATCTTCCAAGGCCTTTGTCACAACAGAGCGCACCTCAAGCAGTGTCTCAAACTGTGCCTTCAGAGTTTCGCTGTCAGCGTATTCCTTTACAGCCGGAAGTTCCAGGTAATGAACGGATTCCGCTTCTCTGTTTCCGAAGAACTTCCAGATCTCTTCTGCGGTATAGCACAGGAACGGCGCCCACATGCGCACCAGCGCATCGGTGCACTGCCAGTAAACGGTCTGCACCTGACGTCTGCGGGCACTGTCTGCCTTATTGCAGTAAAGGATATCTTTTGTGAAATCACAGTAATAAGAGCTGAGCTCATTGACCATGAAATTCATGAGGTTCTTGTTTACGGATACATAGTCGTATTTCAGAATATCTTCCCGCACCTGCTTTACCACCTCATTCAGGCGGACCAGAATATACCGGTCAACAGCCTCAAGGTTCTCATATGCGACCATATCCGTTTCCGGATTGAAATCCTGCGGGTTGATATTTCCAAGCAGGAAGCGGAACGTGTTCCGGATCTTGCGGTACATCTCACTGACCTGCTTGATGTTGGATTCCCCAAGACGAAGATCCTGGCGGAAGTCGGATACCATGACCCAGAGACGGAATACATCCGCACCGTTCTTGTTGATGATATCGAGCGGGTTGATGACGTTACCAACCGACTTGGACATCTTTTCACCCTTGGAGTCACAGACATAGCCATGGCTGAGAACTTCCTTGTACGGAGCTCTGCCCTTGACGGCTGTCGCAACGATCAGAGAAGAGTTGAACCATCCGCGGTACTGATCGCTTCCTTCAAAGTAGATATCACACGGGAATTCGCCGCCGCGTGCTTCCAGTTCTGTCCAGGAAGAGCCGCTGTCGAACCAGACGTCCATGATATCGGATTCTTTTGTGAACTGTCCGTTCGGCGATTTCGGATTTGTATAACCTTCCGGAAGAAGATCTTTCGCTTCCCGTTCGAACCAGACGTTGGAACCATACTGTTCAATCAGATCAGCGATGTTGTCGAACACTTCTTTTTCCATGATCGGCGAACCGTCTTCACAGTAGATGATGGGAATCGGTACACCCCACAGACGCTGTCTGGAAATGCACCAGTCGCCACGGTCCTTGATCATGTTGTACATGCGGATCTGGCCCCATTCGTTATGCCATGTGACATGGTTCTGAATCTGATCCAGCAGTTCGGTACGAATCTTTTCAATCGAGCAGAACCACTGCTTGGCAGCACGGAAGATGACCTTCTTCTTCAGACGGTCATCATGCGGGTAGCTGTGGGTAATCTTGTTGATTGCCAGCAGGCAGCCCTTTTCATTCATCATCGTGATGATCTTCTTTGAGCAGTCTTCGAAGAACAGACCCTGACATTCCGGTCCTGCTTCTTCATTCATATAGCCCTTTTCATCAACCGAGCAAATCGGCGCAATACCGTACTTCTGGCAGAAATAATAGTCATCAAAACCATGACCGCCGGCAGTATGGACACATCCGGTACCATCTTCATCCGTGACATGCTCACCCAGAATCACCGGGCAGTCCTTCGGAAGAACAACATGATGATATGTAATATTCTCAAGTTCACGGCCCTTGAAGGTACGAAGTACGCCCTGATTCTCCAGCTGGAATTCTCCGAGCAGTTTGTCGGTCATGGATTCCAGGAAGATCAGCTTGCCCTTCTCCGTCTGAACCTCCGCATAGGTGAGATCCGGGTGCAGTGAAACTGCCTCGTTGCTCGGGATGGTCCATGGCGTTGTGGTCCAGATGACAAAGTAGTCGTCACTGTCGAGAATTCCTTTGCCGTCGGCAACCTGGAATGCCAGATAGATCGTCGCATCGGTAACATCACGATAGACGATTTCAGAGTCTGCGACTGCAGTTTCATTAAACGGAGACCAGTAGATCGGCTTCAGTCCCTGGAAAATCAGACCATCCAGCGCCATCTTTTCAAATGCGCGGATCTGACGTGCCTCAAACTCCCTGTTCAATGTGATATAGGGATGTGAATAATCCGCTACCTGACCAAGACGCTTTTCCGTCGCCATCTGAACAGCCAGCTGTTCGCGGGCATATGCCTCGCACTTGGAACGGAATTCCGCCGGGGAAAGCTTCTTGCGGTCTACACCCAGTTTCTGAATCGCATTTTCGATCGGCAGACCATGGGTATCCCAGCCCGGGAAAAATGGTGTATAGTATCCGCTCATCGCATGCGAGCGGGTAATGAAATCCTTGATGCAGCGGTTCATCGCTGTACCGGCATGCAGGTTTCCGTTGGCATACGGAGGACCGTCATGCAGAACATACGCCTGCTGTCCCTTATGATGCGCAAGAATCTGATTGTAATAATCCGCTTTTTCCCACTGTTCCAGAATGCCGGGTTCCTTCTTTGCCAGATTTCCCCGCATCTCAAAGTCCGTTTTCGGCATGTTCAGTGTGTCTTTGTAGTCCATAGTCCTGTGTCTCCCTTCAAATAAAAAACGTCCTTACAGCCTAAGGACGCTTATCACGCGGTACCACCTTAGTTCATGTGATCATCACATGCCCTCGATTATTTCCCTTAACGCGGGAATCACGGATACTCATGAGGTGATGTCTGTTCCTGTCCATCCGTCCCGGTTTCACCATTCCCGGGCTCTCTCTTACTTCAGATACAGGCCAGCGCGTCCTCAGTCAGCGCATCATTTTGTCTTCGGCTTCTTTCAGCCAGCGCAGATCCGGCATCTTCGGGAGCTCGAACTCTTCCAGTTCCTTGATCAGCCCTTCGAGTTTTGCCAGAGTTGTGGTCTTCACGGTGCTCGCATCTCCATACAGTCTGGAGAGATCCGTCAGGATCAGCCGGGCTGTGATCAGACTTTCCCGGATGATCGCGTCCGCGTTCTGACGCGCGGTCTCGATGATCTCATTGGCTTCTCTTAAGGAAAGCCTTGCGATATTCTCGGCAGCCTGCCGCTGCGCATCTACGGAATTCTCAAGTGTCTGATATTCCGCCTGAAGCTTGATCAACCTCGCATTGGTCTCTTCCAGCTGCTGCTGGTAAACCGTCAGCTTCTTCTCGAGCTGATCAACTCTGGAAGCGTAGCGATCCACCGCATCATCGACCGCGAACCGGTCATAGCCATTTTTCATGACTCTGAATGTCGGCCTTGGTGATGTCATGCGCCCCGCTCCTTCCCCTGAATATCCTGTGAAAACCTCACTACGATCCGATCCTTACGTGTCCTTCTGACCACGCCGAGATACCGGAAACGACCGGCTCCCCGTATCGAAATCGTGCAATCATTATCGCACAATTCATCAGGCTCGACAAGCGGTCTGTGGTTGAGCTGTACCTTGTCCTGGCGGATCATTCGCTGCGCTTCACTCCGGCTCACTTTTGCCAGTGCAGCGACAATGGAATCCGCCCGTTCACTGGTGATCACCGCCTCAAATTCTCTGGTATAAAATGTCTGACAGGGATGTTCGTCAATACGTTCAAACGATACCGAAAGACTGGAAATCCGGATCAGATTATCACACAGAAATCCCGCCATGGAATCTGAAGTATAGATATAAATGCCATTCTCTTCAATCCAGAAGTCGCCAAAGCTGTGCCGGTCGATCTGCAGGTGCATCAAAGTACCAAGTACATCCCGGTGGCCGATCGATCGAAAGCGCTGATCGATCTCTGTCCTGATGCATACGATATCAGAAAAGTCATCCTCCTCATCTCTGAGAAAGATGACTTTCTTTTTTCGGGCATCCGGATATCCGCCGTCATATCGTATGAGTGCAGATTCCGGAAACACTTGCAGGGCTGCTGCCTGCTCTTCTTCATTCAGAAATCCTGATTCGGTATGCATGTATCTGCGCTGAGACTGACGTTCCAGATCCTTCAGCCGCGAGATCACATCATACGGATCATTCATCTTCACTGTCCAGAGAAATCACACCGTCTACACCGATCGATTTCGGTGCACACAGAATGACATTGTGTCCGATCTTCTGAATCGTTCCATCGAGCGCAAAGATTACGCCGTTCAGGAAGTCGATCGTACGCTGTGCGTATTCTCTCTGCAGACGATGCAGGTTTACGACAGCCGCTTTACGCTGCTTCAGATGGCGGGCAATCTCTTCCGCTTCTTCCAGACTTCTCGGCTCAAACAGCACCATCTTGGTGTCCGGGCTGACCTTCTGAACCTTGGAGTTGCGGGTCTGCTCGTAACTGCTTACCGGCTTGGTTTCAGCCTGTTTGTATTCGACTTCTTCTTCCTCTTCGTCTTCGTATTCTTCTTCGTCATCGTCTTCAACGGGAGCGACGAATTTAATCAGCTTATCCTTGAAACCCATAAGTTGTACCTCCTGTTCGTTACAATCGCGTTCATTATAGCATCGCCGTTTTTGTTAAGCAATGCGTGTATCGTGTCTGAAAGCGCTTATTCATGCGTTTTTTCTCTTCTGTTCTTTCTTTTTTTTTGGTAGTCATTCAGGTGAACCGTGAGGTAAAATAAGCTATAGAAACGAGGAGAATATGGAAGGTATAATTCATTTTATTGAAGCAGTTCTTGAATACGTGGTTGAGTTTGGAGCAATTATACTGGAACTGATTGGAATCTATGTCATGCTCGATGCCGGTTTCCGCGGATTCATGCGGTGGCTGAAGCACGAAGAAGACGGGCCGCGTCTGGAAGAAGGTATTCTTGAAGCACTGGAATTCATGATGTGCGGTGAAGTTCTGAAAACCGTTACCGCCAATAATATGAATGATTACATCGCGCTTGGTGCAATCATCGTCCTGCGATTTGCCCTGGCATTTGAAGTACAGTGGGAAATGAAAAACAAAGTATGGCATCAGGAGCGTTCCATAAAAGTGAAAGAAGCTTCGAGAGAAAAATAACCGGTATAAAAACCGGTTTTTCTTATACAATGATTCCTGTGAAAGAGAAATTTCTGCATCGTAATGTACTGATCCGGATCGGGCTTGCCGTGCTGTTATCGGTGCTGTACGGAATCCTGTCGGGGCAGTTTGTACTGCGGTTTATCGACGGACTGTCCATCGCCGCTGTTCTTTTCCTTCTGGCCGGTGTTCTGAATTACTGGTGGAAGGAAGGCTTCTTTGCCTTCTTCACCTGGAAAAAACGGGACGAAGCATCCTTTCTTACTTACCGTGAACAGTTAAGGGAAGAACGGAAGAATACGGAAAATCACTCCCTGTATGCGGGTCTTGTCCTGCTTGTAATCTCTCTATTCCTGACAGTCTTCTACATGATCCTCCGCTGAGGATCTTTTTTTATTGGATCAAAGCCCGTAAAGAAAAGGAATCCTTTTACAGATTCCCTTATTCTTTGACTTTTTCCATTTCCTTAACGATCGCTTCGTATTCTTCACGCTCATTTTCGGCCATGAAAATGAAATGTCCCGGTTTGATCTCCTGCAGGGAGCCGGTCTCATCGACCAGGTTTTCCTTCTCCTGGTCATACGGCTTCAGCTCCTTCGCCTTCTCGATCTCAGGGTCAGGCATCGGAACCGCCTGAAGCAGAGATCTTGTATATGGATGGATCGGGAAGTGGAACAGTTCATTGGATGGTGCCACTTCTACGATACGGCCGTTATGGATAACCGCAATCCGGTCTGCGAAGTAACGTACGACGGAAAGGTCGTGCGCGATGAACATATAGGTCAGACCCCGTTCTTCCTTGAACTTGTTCATCAGATTCAGAACCTGTGCACGAATCGAAACATCGAGCGCGGAAATCGGTTCATCGGCAATGATGAATTCCGGTTCCATGATCATCGCACGGGCAATGCCGACACGCTGACGCTGTCCGCCGGAGAACTCATGCGGATATCTGGACTTGTGTTCCGGCAGAAGACCGACCGAATCCAGTGCCATGTCTACCTTCTTCTGACGGTCTGCCTCATCGGTATACAGATGGAAGTTGTACAGACCTTCCGAGATGCAGTAGTCGATGGTTGCACGTTCATTGAGGGAAGCGGCAGGATCCTGGAAGATCATCTGAATATTCCGCTGCACCCACTTCTTGTCTTCCTTGGAGAGCTTTCCGTTGATCTTCTTTCCACGGAAGAGAATCTCTCCGTCGGAAGTATCGTTCAGACGGATGATCGCACGGGCGATCGTCGTCTTTCCGGAACCGGACTCGCCTACGAGGGCGAATGTTTCTCCCTTAAAAATCTGGAAGTTTGCATCTTTTACTGCCTTGAAGACATGTTTCTTGGAATTGCTGAAGGTAACTTCGAGATGCTTTACATCGAGAAGGACTTCTTTTTCTTTGTTAACGCTCACCGTAGATTCCTCCCTTCGATGTTAATGTCAGCATCCGTTCATGTAGTTCCTTCACCGCAGCCGGCGGTTCCACTTTCGGAGCTCTCGGATCAAGGAGCCATGTCTTGGCATAGTGGGTATCCGTTACCTTGAAGAATGGCGGTTCCTCCTCATAGTCGATCTTCATCGCATAGTTGGAACGAGGCGCAAACGCATCGCCTTTGATCTCTTCAAACAGAGACGGCGGTGTACCGCGGATTGCGAACAGGTCTTCACCCTTCTCACCAAGCTGCGGCAGGGATGAAAGCAGTCCCCAGGTATATGGATGTCTGCTGTCATAGAAGATTTCATCAACTTTGCCATACTCAATGATCTGGCCTGCATACATGACCGCTACTACATCCGCGACATTGGCAACAACGCCAAGGTCATGGGTAATGTAGATCGTTGTAAATCCATATTCTTCCGACAGATCTTTGATCAGGCGGATAATCTGCGCCTGAATGGTAACATCCAGTGCCGTTGTCGGCTCGTCACAGATCAGAATTCTCGGACGGCAGGCAAGCGCGATCGCAATAACGATACGCTGGCGCATACCGCCGGAATACATAAACGGGTATTCATCGTAGCGCAGATCCGGATCTTTGATACCGACCTTTGCCATCATCTCGATTGCCATCTTCTTGGCTTCCGCTTTGGATTTTCCCTGATGCTTGATAATAACTTCCGAAATCTGATCACCGATCTTCTTAACCGGGTTCAGGCTGGTCATCGGATCCTGGAAGACCGTAGCGATCTTCTTTCCCCGGATCTTTTCCCAGTCAGAATCCTTTTTGATCTTCGCAAGGTCCTGACCCTCGAACCAGATCTCCCCCTTCGACACTTCGCCGTTGATTTCGAGCATGCCGGTGAAGGTCTTGGTGAATACGGATTTGCCGGAACCGGACTCGCCGACAATGGCGACGACCTTTCCTTCCTCAAAATCCATGGAAATATTGCGGATGGCCGTGAGAACACGGTCACGCACTTTGAACTTTACTTCAAGATCCTTGACGGACAGTATAATGTTCTTCTGTTCACTCATTATCTTCATCCCCCCCTTAGATCATGTGTGTACGCGGATCGCTCGCGTCTGCCAGTGTCTGACCTACGATATACAGCGATACGGAGATCAGTGCCGAGATCGCAACCGGAATCCAGAAGAGATACGGCGCGGATGTCATATACGGCGAATATTCCTGAATCATCCGTCCGAGCGAGGCATACTGCTGTCCAAGTCCTACCCCGACGAAGGAAAGGAACACTTCGTAGGAGATGAAGGACGGAACGTCGCGGCTGATGCTGGTCATGATGACGGAAATCAGATACGGCAGGA
>JAEEPV010000362.1 GCA_016284975.1 Solobacterium sp. | reverse complement strand
TCTGACCGGCATTGATTGCGTCATCCGAAGCAGTGATATTAAGCGTTCCGTCACAGATGGTAACCTGTGTTGATTCAATGCCTTCCCCGGCTTCGATATCCAGTGTTCCGCCTTCGATCGTGACAGCGCTTTGTCCATGGATTGCGTCATCTTTTGCGTTGATATTAATGGAACCGCCAAGAATCACTACCTCTCCTTTGGTATCGTCATCATCATTTTCGCAATGGAAACCATCGGTTCCGGCCGTAATTGTGAAACTGCCATCGTTGATCAGGATCGAATCATTAGCTTCAAAGGCTTTGGAAGAAGCGGTTACGTAATATGTTCCGCCGGTAATCTTCAGATCATCCTTACAGACAACTCCGTTTTCGGAAGAACTGATTGTCAGTGTTCCAACGCCGTTCAGTACAAGATCATCTTTGGAAAAGATAACACCGTCGGTAGCGGTATCACCGTCTGAGGAAAAGCTTCCGGTGACCTGAAAAACACTATCGGAATCCGTTGTCGTAATAAATACCTTATCTGCATTTTTGACATAGATGACCGGAGAAGAAGCATTTTTGATGGATACACCGTCCAATACGATCTGTACCTTCGAATCATCTGCCGCATCGACTGCGACAGTAACTTCCTCTGCACTGCCGCTCAATACATAAACACCTTCTTCTGAAATCGTAATGTTCTCACCATCACTTACGGTGTAATAAACCGCATCTGAAAGATCAGGTGTCTGCTGGAGATCCCGTTGGGTGAAACGCTCCGAATCATCAGAAGATTCTGTTTCAACAACCACAGTCTCTACGTTGTTATTCGTGGTCTGTTCCGGTTCAGCCGCAGTATTTACCGGTGCAGATGAACCGCATCCGCACAGCATAAGTGAAAGCACCGCTGCAAGAAGATAGTTCTTACCTGTTTTATTGATCTTCATTGATCATACCTCCGCGCAGATATCGTTTTGCGCATGGTAATCGTATCTTCCCAATCTGAAGATTATCTGAACATCGAATGGAAACTTCCTGAAAATAAGAAAATATCCCGATCCGTATCTGTTCAGAACTTTCCCAATATTTCATTCTTGGTTGATATGTTCCGGTTTCGTGCCCAAAATCGCGCAGACTTCTTTTTCCGTCAAAGATCTGCCGTTTGGATTCACTCCAACCCTGAGCACTCCGATATCAATCCCGCCGTTTCGAATCAGTTCCACTGCCTTCTGATGCAGTTCTTCATTCCAGGCAGTTCCGGTTATCCGCCAGTTATTTTCATTTTCCGGTATTATTTTTCCGTGAAGTACATTTTCAATATAATCATTGATCATACCCTGAATGCCGCCCAGCTCACTGCGAACATCCATTTCGATCAGTTTCGGCAGTCCTTCTTTTTCCGTAAACACTTCACCATATGAAGTAAAACAGCCTCCGTATCGATATCCGTTGATTGCCATATCAAATTCATCATCCTCTTTGATCGGAGTGCCGTCCGGCCAGGTAAGATTTTCAATCCGGTGATTGACCTCTTTTGCAAGGTTGACTTCGTAATGAATGCCGCTGAAGATATCGAGACTAAAGACATGTGAATCTTTGTCGAACGAGATCGTCAGATCCCCTTTATGCCAGGTGTTGTAATACGAAACAGACCATTCCATATACCGTTTCAGCTGTTTTCCGTTCATCCGAACCCTGTTGAGCGAATTGTTGAAAATAAACATCGATGCCACATCACTCTTGGTGATCGAACCCGGATGTATATTTATGCCATTTTTGCATAACACCGCACAGGAAACCGGTGCACCCGAGTAGTAGCGAATGACCCTGTTGATCAGAGAGAGCAGCGGGGTGGGTTTTATCTGCGGGGTAGGAATCACTGCAATTTCATTCTCTTCCGCAAGGCTTTCCTGCACCAGCTCACCGATCACACTGCTGGTATCTTCCAGCAGACGCTCATGACAAGGCAGATATCGTTTCATGAAATCTGTATCTGGCTGATACTCATTGATCGCAATATATTCGGAATTCTTTCCGATCACTTTCCATCCATCCTCTGTTCGCTCGAGTTCAAAATCCAGACGGATCATCGTTACTGCATTGTTCAGGTTCTGAACGGTCAGAACACCATTTATTTCCTGATCCACAATCAGTTCATGCTCATGGGAAGAGACCATCGCATCGAATTGCGGAAAATGCGGCAGATAGCTTTCCATCCCGCTTCCATTTACTTTCAGTTCATCCTTGATACCCATATGATGTACACCGAGCAGAAGATCATATTTACCTTCAAGCTCCTTCAGGATCTTCCTGGTTTCTTCGATTGGATCTGTCACATCATATCCATCCATCCGGCTGCCTTCCCATCGTTTGATCAGAGGAGTTACCATAGATACTACTGCGATTCGGATTCCTTCTTTTTCAAAAATGGCATACGGTTCAGCAATTCGCTGTCCTTCTGAATCAAAAACATTTCCAAGAACGACATGTCCTTTAAATGTGGCAATGGTCTTCTTAACGATATCCATACCGAAATCATATTCATGATTGCCAGTCGTCCAGAGTTCATAACCCATCTCATTCAACGCTGTCATCAGCGGGTTTGCATCATCCTGCAGGAAGAGTTCGGCATAATTGTCCTGAATCGTATCCCCTGCATCAACAAGCAGCATATTCTTCGGATCATACAATTCTTTGACCGCACTTGCCAGCTGCATCATACTGCCGCTGAGGTCTTCCTCTTTCTGAACATAATCCCACGGATAAAGCTTGCCATGAATATCACTCGTTGCCAGCACTGAAATTTTTTTTGTATCTTTCATAAGTAAATTTATTTCTCCTTCCAATGATTTAACAATCGAAATAAACTCCTCTAAGAACCGTGCATGCAGATTTTCCGCACACGGCTCCCCACAATCACTTCGACTTGTCAGTTGTATACCACTCCACCATATCCCCATATATTCACATGGATATATGGTTGTTTGATCAGCTTGTTCCACACTTCAGTGAATTTCTCTTTTGTGTAACTGCGCCGCTGACTTCTCCTGTTCATCCATTTCAAAGTGACCCAGAAGGCATGATTGTAGAGGTTCTTCACTTCCTGTATCGCTCCACTGACACTGTAGTAGTTATTGGTTCCTCTCAGTTTTCGATTAAGCGCCGCCATGAATACAGAGAACTTGATGTTTCTGTTTTCTTTTACCCATTTCTTCAGGTTGGCTTTGAACTGCTTCTTCTTTTTCTTACTGATGAGATGTCCAACTGTATACTTGCCTGCCCGCGTTATGCTGTTGACATGCGTGAAGCCAAGAAAGTCAAACGTATCTTTCGTTTTGCTGTTCCTGCCAAACGGCAGGATCCTCGTCTTGTCCTCAGCGAGTTCAAGACCAAACTTGGCAAGCCTCTTTTTCAGCGCCTCATAAACTCTGCAGGCTTCGTCTTCATACTCAAACATGATTACAAAGTCGTCTGCGTATCTTATCAGGTATGCTTCTCCTCTGAGTCTTTCTTTGATGGCTTTCTCAAACCACAGATCCAATACATAGTGCAGGTACACATTCGCCAGCACAGGAGATATCAGCCCTCCCTGCGGGGTTCCGACACTTGTATCTTCATAATGATTGCCTACCATGACCCCGGCTTTCAGAAATCGCGCAATATATCTCAGGAAATTCTTATCCGCTATATCGTGCTCTAAGAACTTCATAAGCCATTTGTGATCTACATTGTCAAAGAATCCTTTTATGTCACAGTCGAGTATGTAATTCACCTTCTTGAACATAATCAGATCGTTCACCATCTTGATCGCATCATGTGCTTTTCTGCCCGGCCGGAAGCCATATGAACAGTCGAGGAATCGTGGCTCATATACTTGGTTAAGAATATTCGCCATGACTCCCTGAACAAGTTTGTCTTCGTAGCTCGGAATTCCGAGAGGTCTTGTCTTTCCGTTGGGTTTTGGTATTTCTACCCTCCGGACCGGCTGTGGTCTGTATGAGAATGTCTTCATTCTGTTCATCAGGTTTTCGATATTCTCCTCCAGATTCTTGCCGTATTCCTCCTTCGTCATCCTGTCTACTCCGGTTGCCTTGTTCTTTTCTTGCCTTCTGTGCTCCGCTTTGAGCGTTTCACTGTTGACAAGATGAATCAACGTTTCAAGCTTAGGATACTTTTCTGACAATGTTCTTATATCTTGCAGTTTTGTTGCCATGCAATGTCTGACCTCCAGTGTCTGTACATGTTTCCCTTCAAGAAACGTAATTGTGTTTCGGCCCTTTGCTCCATATGCTTTCACATACTTCATGGCTACTACGGCCTCAGCGGACTTCTCACAGTTCTTCTCGCTTCCTTGTGTTTATGGCACTTGTACGCGATACCTTTGTTAACAGGAAGCTGTGAGATCTCCCAGGTACACAATCAAACCTTGAACTCCTCGCCCATCTTTCAAACGCCGGCGGTGCCTCCCCATTCTCGCGATAGCGAATGGCTTGTTCTGGCTGCGACTGATATGAAAGTATCGCCCACCGCTTCATTGGAACTAACGACGCTAAATAGATTCAGGCTTTCGCTTTTGGGCTCTGAGTCTCTCCTGCCTACGCTTAACACTAACCTCACGGCTTCGTGCCCAAGGCCTAGATACCGGCTCCTCGCTAGGGTTTGCCGGATTGGGAGTTACACCCAACTACTTTGATTGCGCCGAACTGGCGCGCCATATGGTTTCCTTTTAAGTATGAATCAGCACTTTTTTATTCTCTTATAAAGGATGGTTCTATCAAATATTGTATCTTTTTCTGTTTTATTTTTTATCTCCGTCTGTGAAAATGACGGCGAAAAAAAGGAGGCAAACTAACAAAAAAAGCCGCATTCACACGCGACTTTTCCTTAAGCGCAGGAACAGGGATTTGAACCCTGGCACCCTGTTACAGGTCTACAAGCTTTCCAAGCCTGCCTCTTCAACCACTTGAGTATTCCTGCAGTGCCGCCTTAAATAACGGCCTATTTATAATAGCATAACTTTTTGAAAGCACAAGCGGAATTTTAAGCTTCAAAACCCTCACTGGTCACAGTACTGTCATAACCAAGTTCTTTGGCACAGATTTCGGCACCAAGTTCCGCTTCTTCCAGAAGCTCTTCACTCTCAGTATCACCCGAATCAATCCGTTCCAGAAACAGATTGACTGCCGCCATATAGAAATCATATGCAGCCTCAATATCCCGATCAATTCCGATGCCGGTTCTCAGACAGTCTCCTACCCGCAGATAGATCTCCGCCGCATTCCAGACGTCATAATTCTGTTTCGCCTGCTGGAGTGCCGCAAGATAATAATTAGCTGCTTTCTGGCGGTCGGAAATGATCAGCTTTTTCAAGCCGTCACGATAGAAATCACCAAGCTTCAGTGTAGCCATTGCATCACCCTTCTCGCTGGCTGTTTCATAACAGGTCAAAGCTGCTTCAAGATTCCGTTTAGTGCCATGACCAAGTTCATAACAGAATCCCAGCCTGCGCAGAGCCGGAACATTTCCCATATTTGCGGCTTTCTGATAAAACCGAAAAGCCTCATTAAAATCACGCTTTATCCCTAGTCCGCGATAATATGCTTCTCCAATCGTCGCAAACGCTTCGTCTTCATATACGGTATATTCACTGTTTTTGTCTTTTTCGTCCATGAATACTCACTTCCCGTTTCCGTGATTATACGACTTTTTCCGTGTTTTGTTGACTATTTGCCTTCAATTATCTCGACAGTGTTCTATAAGGTGCTACAATATCCATGTGCATATATAAGGCTGAGTGATCCTTTAAAGACAGTAGTCATTCGCAAAATCAGCAACGACAAAGCGTAACAGACAGTATTTATCACTTAGACCAGCATGTAGCTATCCTGTAGCGTAAAAACTCAAAACATAGTCAGGCTAAGTATGTACTCAACATCCTAAATCCTATAACAGAGAGACATCAGCCCTACCTCAATCACATATACCTGTGTTCATAGGAAACAGCACAAATCATATGTATGCGCAGATAAGACCGCAATCTCACTGAGACTGCGGTTTTTTTCAGCCAAAGATCTCAAATTGTTTAAACTTCAACAGAGAAAAACTTATCCGAATCGTTTCCACAAACAAAAAACCTCGCAACACACGAGGTTCCAGCAGCGCCGAACGGGAATCGGACCCGCGTATTCAGCTTGGGAAGCTGACATTCTGCCATTGAATTACCGGCGCATACGCAATGAAAAGAATACTCTAATTTTTAATTTTTGTGAACCTGTTACAATGATTTCATGATATTCACACCTCTTCAGGCACGTTCCTTAATAACCTGGTACCAGACGCACAAAAGAGATCTTCCATGGCGCGATACCGGCAATCCCTACGATGTATGGATCAGTGAGATTATGCTGCAGCAGACGCGGGTCGAATTTGTAAAAGACCGCTTTCTGCAGTTTCGAAGTGAACTGCCGGATATTCCGGCTCTGGCAAAATGCAGCGACGAACGGCTGATGAAACTCTGGGAAGGAATGGGCTATTACAGTCGTGCACGCAACCTCAAGAAATGTGCGCAGAAGCTCTGTGAAACATATGAGGCTGTACTTCCGAAGACCGTTGAAGAACTCATAAAGCTTCCCGGCATTGGTCCTTATACTGCGGGAGCCATTGCGTCAATTGCCTATCGTCAGCCGGTACCTGCAGTTGATGGAAACGTATTGCGGGTTATCGCACGTTATTTTGAAGAGGAACGGGATATCCGTGATTCTGCTGTCAAAGCCGAGGTCACTGCTTCCATTCAGCAGTTTTATGATGCCTGTTCGGATGAAATGATGAAGGAGTTCCCGAGTCTTTCTTCCCTGCTGAATCAGGCACTTATGGAACTTGGAGCGATCATCTGTGTTCCAAACGGGCAGCCCAGATGTACAGAATGCCCATGGAGCCATACCTGCAAAGCATACCTTCATCAGAAAACGGATCAGATTCCATACCGCAGTGCTCTGAAAGAACGCACAATACAGCAGCGTACCATTTTGGTAATTCTTGACGGCTCCCGTTTCCTGCTGCACAAAAGACCCGATAAAGGTCTGCTTGCAGGTTTATATGAATTTCCCGGGTATGAGGGATATCTGTCCCGAAAAGAAGCCTTGGATGCCGTCCGGGAACTGGGCCTTTCTCCTGTTCACATTAAAAAACTGCCGGATTCCCGTCATATCTTTTCGCATATCGAGTGGCATATGAAAGCTTATGAGATTCTGACCGATAACATCGATCAGGCACTTCCGGAGGGATATGTACTGCTGAATAAAAAGGAACTGCGTCAGTTTGCAGTTCCCTCGGCATTTCATACCTACAAAGACTGGTATTCCCTTCAGGAATGATTCGGTGTCTTCTTTCCGAACAGCGTTCGGAAGAAACCTGATTTCTTTTCTTCCGCCTTATATTCCTGTGGTTTCAGTTTCGTTTCGTTTTTATTGTTTGCTTTATAAGTACGGACTTCTGCCTTGCCGGTGCTTTCCTCAGCTGCCGGTTTTGTTTTTTGTGTCTGTTTTTTGGAACGGGTTTGCTGCTGAGGCTGTTTCTTCTGCGGCTGTTCTTTGGTCCCTGCTTTTTCTGCCGGTTTGCGTCCTTTGGAAGAAGCACGGCTGGGACGCCGCTTCTGTCCGGTGGTATCTTTCTTTACCGGTGTGCTGCTGCGTGGGTTCTTTGGTATCTCAGCCGGTTCTTTCTTTTGAAGAAATACCTGGCCGTTTTCCCTTGTCCATGCCTGCGTATTATCTCCGCCTCTGTGCAGCAGGAACTGCGCAGCGGTATTCAGATCAGAAAAGCGGAAATTCTTGTCAAACTGTACGATGCCGTTTTCATCC
>JAEEPV010000361.1 GCA_016284975.1 Solobacterium sp. | reverse complement strand
CATCTACCCGACCCTAAAGGGTCTCTCCGTAGATCCGTGTATTCCGGAAGGCTTCGGTGACTTCACTGTCACTAGAAAATACCGTGGTGTGAAATACAACATCACCGTTAAGAACCCGAACAATGTTCAAAAAGGCGTAGTCTCCATGACCGTCAACGGCAAACCGGTGGAAGGACATGTCATTCCGCTGGAAGAGACCGCAGGAGAAGTCGACGTCGTTGTTACGATGGGCTGAATCAAAGACTGAAAAGATCTGAATCAATAACTGGTTCAGATCTTTTTTCGTTATCAGCTCTCTTTTCCAGACCGTTATTTTTGCTTCATTACTTTTTCTGATTCAGTTCCGTCCATCCGTCCGGCACATAATCTCCATAGTAGTTCTGCGTGCCGAAATGCGTATTGGAATCCAGATTGTTTTCAAAGACACGGTCATCCATAATCGTATGTTCATACGTCGTACCGTCTTCCCGGTCAAATGTATTTACACCCATGATCGATTCATGGCGCTGACGCTGAATACGGTCATCCAGAGATTCGCTGCCAAAGGATGATCCAAAGCTGCTGCTGGATGAACTCATGGAACTCAGATTGTCATTGAAGGCATCCATCGAAGCGGAGTTGGCCGCAAGATTTGCACGGAATTCATCCATATCCCGGGAAAGGGATTTGCTTAACGCTTCCGAGCGTGCCCATGCGGCATTATGCTGCGCCCACATGTTATCGATCATTGCCTGATTCTGCTGAATACTCGCAGCCGCCTGCTGCATTTCGATATTGAGATTGGCTTCCTCAACTTGTTTTGTATAGGCAAGGAACTCCGGAACATCATCGAACGTTGCTACAAACGACATAAAAATCCGCATGATATCTTCACTGGCCGGGCCATGTGAAACCATATTGATCGAAACCGGTACCGCCCATGAGGTATAGCCGGTTGCCCCTCCCTGCTGGAACATTCCGCCAATAGCGGATGCAATGGTACCAAAGGAAACCGATAATCCAAGTCTCCAGATTGCGCTGTACAGGGTCTTCTGCTGACCATCCTTAGTGAATGGATAGATGCCCATTGCCCCGTCCATGATCGTTCCGGTGCACTGAACATTGACCGGCACCGCTCCCATCCGTGAAACCTGCTGCATCGCTCCCAGCGTTTTGGAAATATTCTCCTGCCCGTTTACCTGCAGTTTTTCAAGCCGCTGCTGCGGGAGATAAAACTTGTTTGCGGCAGCCAGCGGCTGTCCGATAAACTGTGCAACATACTCATCAAGCTGATCCCCTGCTTCGCACACCTGATGAAACACCCCATCCCGCTGCTGTCCCTGCTGCATTGGAATATTGTTAAATGCGTCGCCGTTTCGGAAATACAGTTCAAACTGATTGGTTTTATCTATGACGGCACCTTCCGAGGTCAGCTTGATCTTGCCTTTGTTATCACGCTGCTGATTGAGCGTGGCTCTGCACTCGGCGGTCTCCGGCACTTCTGCGCTGTACATCGGTGAACCGGTGGCGCTGTCATAAAATATCTTTTTCTCCATGATGGTTTGTCCTTTCTGCTGCTTTCTATCTTTATCTTACACAGTTCCTGCTTACCAGGTTTCCCGGATTCTTTCAAAATCAATGTCTTTTCGAATCGCTTTCCAGATAAACAAGGTAATAACGAGCACGATCAATATGAACACGGTATATGTCACGATGAAGGACATCCCGATTTCCATATCCGCCGTGACATAATTCACTTCCATTGTATTACCGGAAAATGCCCGGGAAAACGATGCAAGAAAATCGTAAATACCGTGTACAAGACCGCAGGCCCAGATATTTCTGGTCTTCCAGTACAGCAGAAGAAATGCCAGTCCGATGATTCCGGTAAACAGTGTCTTCATGGCTGCCTGTCCGATGGCAGAGAGTGTCGAAAGATCCGAACCAATGACATGCGCCGCTCCAAATACCAGTGATGTGACAACTGCACTGATCCGGAAGACATGTCTGCTGGAACGGAACTGGTAGATGACCGCATCATTCAGCACTGCCCGAAATGCCAGCTCCTCAAACAGACCGCTGAACAGAAGCATAACGAACAGCGTGATCAGATTGATCTGCCACCCTTTCGTAAATTCTTCAATGGTTCCAAGAAAGGCCACTACCCCTGCAATCACCGCAAGGATCCAGAATCCCAGTGATGCCTTAATGACATACCAGGTAGTACCGGTATTGTTCGCATCACTGGTTCCCATCGACTTCTCCCCGGAAATCAGATACAGAAAAAACAGCATTGCAAAACAGAGCACCATTCTCACAATACCGAGCTGCAGAAATTCCCTGCAGGGAATCAGTTTGATCGCTGCCATTGCGACAGCAATAGCGACAGCTGCTGTTACAAGCGGCTGTTTCTTCAAAAATTTCAGAAATGCACCCATAGTTTTCCCTTTTCATAATCATACAGGAGATCACGTTCGGTATGCCAGAGCTGTAAAAAAGCGGTCCTGACGGATCAGAACCGCTTCGTCTGTACGTTTTCGTAAGACTTATTTCTTTGTGGACTTCTTTGCCGGAGCCTTCTTTGCCGGTTTTGCCTCAGCAGAGAGAGACTTGACATTGTAGAAGCTCTTCTTGCCCTTGTACTGCGCAACGACACCGAGTTCTTCTTCAATTCTCATGAGCTGGTTGTACTTCGCAATACGGTCTGTACGACTCATGGAACCGGTCTTGATCTGGCCGGCATTGACACCGACTACGAGATCAGCGATTGTTGTGTCTTCGGACTCACCGGAACGGTG
>JAEEPV010000360.1 GCA_016284975.1 Solobacterium sp. | reverse complement strand
GAGATCCCGAGCGTATCATGTACCAGCTGCCAGGCGCCCCAGGTGCAGTTCGACCATCCTCCATAATAGGGATTGCCGCCGGAATCACTGACGGACGGCGCAGAAGAGGAACCGGATGAAGCGGAAGAACTGCTGGAGCCGGAGGATGAACTGCTGCTGTCAGAAGAAGAGGAGCCGCCGGATGACGGGGCCGGAGTGGCATTCAGGTTATCCTTGATCTCACCAATTTTATTCTGGTTGGAGGCAAGGGTATCCTGTGCATTTTTCTGTTCTGCTTCTGCTGCTACCAGCTGATCACTGTAGTTTTTCTTCAGAATATCAAGTTCATACCGGGAAGACAGAAGAGCTGCCTGCTGAGAGGCAAGTGCCTGTTTTCCAATCTCCAGTTCCGCTTCCATATTCCTGACTTCTTCCTGATCGGCAAGCAGTTCTTCCTGCAGGGAGTTCAGATCATCGATGCGGTCATTCAGAGTGGAGAGGGAATAGTCATCCCGTTCATAGATAGCATTGATTCCGTTTGCCAGACGAATGAAATCTTCAAACGATTCAGCACCGGCAAGGACATCAAGGAACTGGAAGAAATGCATGGTTTTCTGCTGTTCTACCATCCGGTTTCGAACATGCTGTTTCAGATCGTCGATTTCTTTCTGCTTCGCCGTAATTGCCTTTTCGTTGGTTTCGATTTTCCGGTTGATGTCATTAACCTGTTCTTCCACCGCGGATATCTGGGCATTCAAGTCATTGATCATACTGTTGATTCCGTTAATCTGAGCATTAAAGCCTTCGATCTGCTGGTTGTAACTTGTAATATTTGCGGATATCTCCTGTTTTCTGGCATCGATTTCTGCGATTTTCTGCTGCAGTTCCTGATTCTTGCTTTGCATATAACTCATATAGGCATTGCAGTTCTTTTCATCTTCTTCACTGAGATCGCTGCTGCCGGTACAAAGATTATTCCAGTAAGAGGTATCCGAAAAATCCGGCTCTTCCGCATGTACGGAAGGAATTCCGGCTGAAAGGAAGATAAAGACTGCCGCACAAGCGGTACCGATACGCTTTAAGGCATTCATATGAAGCATTATAAGCATATTGCGGCAATTTTCGAAATCGGAATGCATAACAGGCAGGTACGGAGGGGAATAAAAAAGATATGTGAATGCAGCGGCTGCGGACCGATAGGATTCCGATCCGAAAAGCCCGGGCACTCCGATGAGAGGAAAAACATGTTTTTCCTCATTAACGGTAAAGGTGTGAACAGTGTGTGAATTTGTGTGAAATCTTATTTTTTATGGATAAAAAAGAGAGAAAACGTATAATAATGTGATTGATGGTACACAGGTACTGTCACAGGAGGAAAGAAAAATGAAAAAACTGTTTCTGGCATTGCTTGCAGGACTGATGATCGCAGGCTGTGCCCCGAAGAACGATCCGGAACCGACTCCGGAACCTACACCGGAAGAAACTGCAGAAGCACAGCTGGGAGAAAACGAAGGAAAACCGACTCTTGGCGGCTGGACGGTTAACACTGACCATAACGCGATGATGGCTGAAGATGATGTCGAAACATTTAATGCTGCTATGGAAGGTCTCGTAGGTGTTGGCTACACACCGGTTCAGGTAATCGCAACACAGCTTGTTTCCGGCACGAACTATGCATACCTTGCAACTGGAACAACCGTTACTGCAGAACCGCAGACCAACTACTATGTAGTCGTTGTCTACAAGGATCTTCAGGGCAATGTAAAGATCACAGCAATCAACCAGATCGACCTTGCAGATGTTCACACCAAGGAAGTCAGTGATGCTCAGATGGTTGGCACCTGGGAAATCACCGATACCGGCAAGCCGGGAATGCTGCCGGGTCAGGATGCACAGAGCTCCTTTGATGAAGCTACGAAAGAGCTCCTTGGCGTAACACTGAACCCGATCGTACTGTTCGGTACACAGGTTGTTGCCGGAACAAACTACATGGCACTGTGCCGCGGTCGTACAACAACACAGGATCCGCAGCTGAATCTGTATGTTGTTACCTGGAACACCGATCCGGAAGGAAAGTCTTCCGTGGTTTCCAATGAAGTATTCGACATCGAATACTATGTAACTCCGCAGGAGTAAGAACGAAACGAAAGCCCCGGTTCGCCGGGGCTTTAATAGTTATTGCCGGAGTACAGCTCAGGAATAGTCCTTGATCTCCCGGGCAGCACGCTTTTTCTCTGCAGCCCGTCTTGCGTCACGTTTAATGCGGGCAGAGGGAATCCTGGGCCCTCTTGCGGCATCGTTCGCTTCCTTTCGTCTTCTTCTGTTCTCTCTGCCGGGATTCTGAAGGTATTTCTGGCGTAGAGATTCATCATATTTTTTACGGTGAAACGTCATTGGCTTACCTCTGTAATATATTTTAACATTCGCTGTAAAAAACCGGACTTCTTTACGAAAGAAGTCAATTTTTTTCCGACAGGCCTTCTGTTCGTATATACTAAGAGTGTTACAGAATATCGGGAAAGCCGGAAGAGAAGGATGTGGTTTTTACGGAAGACATACGGTGATGGGGTAGCGGAATACTTCCTCATCGGGGGGATGATTGTTTTCCGAAAGAAAAAAATCGGTTCTTTTGTAAGAACGGCCCCACAGTTTATAATGAGATTATGCTTCGTATTGACAACTTAGAATCAGAGAAAGAACTCTCACTCGAATTGGATGCTACACTGCAGAATGTAAAAGTGCTGCTGGGTTTTATTGCGGAGGAGCTTGAGAAACATGACTGCCCTCCGAAGGCGGATATGCAGATCGAGCTTTCTGCTGAGGAGCTTCTGGTCAATATCGCAAATTATGCTTATACATCTGGTGTTGGCAAAGTGAAGGTTACCATGCATCATCTGAACGATCCGACGGGAGTCGAGATCATTCTGGAAGATCAGGGAATTCCATATAACCCTCTGGAAAAACCGGATCCGGATGTTACGCTGTCGGCAGAGGAGAGAAAGATCGGCGGACTCGGAATCTACCTTGCAAAAAAGAATATGGATGAAATCATATATGAACACCAGCGTGGTTCCAACATTCTGACCATGCGGAAGTTCTGGTAATATCGGTACGGGAGCGGAATCGTTCCCGTTTTACGTTTGTTGAAAAACGGTTCAGAACAGATCTGAACCGATATGCTGTATCAGGAAAAAAACAAAAAGAAAACCGCGTCCGCGGTCTTCTTTACTATGGTGCACCAGACAGGACTTGAACCTGCACGAATCTCTTCATACGCCCCTCAAGCGTACGTGTCTGCCATTCCACCACTGGTGCGTGCTTAGTTATTATACCAGTTCATCTGATTTCGTCAAAGGAATATATTATAATTTTTTCATGAAATTTTTCGTTCGAACGATTTGCATCTGGATCAGTGTTTTTCTGCTGAGCGGATGTGCCAGAGAAATACCGAAAGCGCCGCAGGCAGACCCATCGACATATAAGCCGATGGAAAGCCTCCCGCTGCTTTGTGATTATGTCTATCTGATCGATCCGGATACCGGACAGATCTTAATTGACCGCGGCTCAGAGGTGCAGATGTATCCGGCGAGTCTGACCAAGGTCATGACTTCGATCATCGCGATCGAAGAAATACCGGATCCGGCGAATATTACAATCGAGTTTACACAGGAAATGCTGGACGGACTGATTGCGGCTTCTGCCAACCGGGCGGGGTTTCTGCCCGGAGACAAACCGACGGCACTGGATCATATCTACGGGGATCTTCTTCCTTCCGGAGCAGATTGTTCCCGGGCACTGGCATTTTATATTGCCGGCAGTGAAGAAGCGTTTGTAGACCTCATGAACCAGAAGGCGGAAGAACTTGGAATGAACAATACCAGGTTTATGAATACATCCGGTCTTCATGATGATGATCACTATACGACCTGCAGAGACATGATGACGCTCTATCTCTACTGCATGCAGAACAAGACCTTTATGGATATCCTGAAGACGCAGGTACATATTTCCGTTCCGGTAGATCATTTTCCAAACGGACTTGGCATGACGAATTTTGTGCTGATGTATATAAATCAGGAAAACCCGCAGTACGAAAACTACATCATTCCCGGTTTTGTGGCAGGAAAAAGCGGTTATACAACCGAAGGGCAGTATACTCTGGTATCCAATGCCGACATCAATGGCATGAATCTTGTGATGGTGAATGCCCATGGATATGTGGAACCCCATTACCCTGCAAGCATTGAAGATGCCGCTACGGTATATAACTGGTACAACGATCACTTTGCCCGGATTGCGGCAGTGGGAGAAGGCGAAGTCTTCGGGACCGTAAGAGTGCGGAACAGTTTTGGGAAAGACGCTTCGGTCTGTGCGGCAAGAGGGGTTACGGCAGATCTTCCGAAGGATGAAAACCTTCATATTTATATTGATTATCCGGAGGTTTTGGAAGCACCGCTGAAAAAAGGCGATAAGATCGGAACGGTATCGGTTTATTGCTATGATCAGCTGTATGACACGGTCGATCTTGTGATTTCAAAGGATAAACCGGTAAGTCTGATCGGCAGATTCCAGACCGCTCTGTATGATTATTCCGGGGGAAGACTCTGGATGGGAGTGCTGCTGGTCGTTCTGATCACAGCTTCTCTGATATGCTTCGGAATTCTGATTGTATTGATCCGCAAGGAAAACAAAGCAAAATCCAGGAAAACACAGAAGAGAGACGAATGAAGTCTCTCTTTTCTGGATTGTAACCGCTGACAACATGCAAACAGGGATTTGCTTGTTGTAAAAAAGCACTGTCAACAATATAATTATGACGTTTTGAGGGTGACTGGAATATGGATTATCAGAAGATTATTAACATCGCGGTGATTGCCCATGTAGACGCAGGTAAATCAACACTGGTTGATGCGTTTTTAAAGCAGAGCCATGTATTCAAGGATAATGAGAAAGTCGTAGACTGCGTTATGGATTCCAACGCACTGGAGAGAGAACGCGGGATTACGATTTATTCCAAAAACTGCTCTGTAACTTATAAGGATTATAAAATCAACATCGTTGACACACCGGGTCACGCAGACTTTTCTTCTGAAGTGGAACGGATCATCAAAACCGTTGATACAGTCATCCTGCTGGTAGACTCCTCGGAAGGCCCGATGCCTCAGACCCGCTTTGTATTACAGAAGAGTCTGGAGATCGGTCTGCGTCCGATTCTTTTGATCAATAAGATGGATAAGCCGGATCAAAGAGCAGAGGAAGTCATTGATGAAGTATATGACCTCTTTCTGGATCTCAATGCGGCAGATGATCAGCTGGATTTCCCGATTCTCTATGGAGTTGCCCGTCAGGGAATCGTCCGGTATGACTGGAATACGGATACCAATGAAGATATCACTCCGCTGTTTGAAACGATCATTCATCATGCCCAGTGCTATCCGAATCTGATGGATGAACCGGTACAGATGCAGGTCTGTGCGCTTGCCTATGACGATTATATTGGCCGTCTCGGCATTGGCCGTATTTATTCCGGCACGCTGAAGGAAGCGACAACCTATGAAGTATGCAACCGGGCCGGGAAAAGCGGCAAAGGCAAGACTAACCAGGTGTTTGTCTATAAAGGATTAAGCCGGGTGCCTGTTAAAGAAGCACAGTGCGGTGAAATCGTCATGATCTCCGGTATTCCGGATATCTCCATCGGGGATACGCTGTGTCCGGAAGGGGCGCTGGATCCGATGCCGATTATTAAGATTGAAGAACCGACTCTTTCCATGAACTTCATGGTAAATGACAGTCCGTTTGCAGGACAGGTCGGAAAATTTGTCACCTCCCGTAATATCCGGGAGCGTCTGGAAAAGGAACTTGAAGTCAACGTTGGTCTGAAGGTCGAAGAGACCGATTCTACCGATACATTCAAAGTCAGCGGAAGAGGAGAGCTTCATCTTACGATTCTGCTGGAACAGATGCGTCGGGAAGGCTATGAAGTAGCCGTATCCAGACCTGAAGTTATTCTGAAGAAGGTTGACGGAGTAACCTGTGAACCGATCGAGGAAGTGGTATGCGATGTTCCGAACGAATACAGCGGAACCGTGATTTCTGCGCTGAATATTCGTAAAGGCATGCTTCAGAACATGGAGGATAACGGATCCTATACCCGTATTACCTACACGGTTCCGACCAGAGGACTGATCGGCTACCGCAGTGATTTTATCAATACGACGCACGGAGAAGGCACGATGGTGCAGAGGCTGTTTGGATATGAGCCCTGGAAGGGTGATATCCCGCAGCGGGAAAACGGTGCGCTCATCTCTACGGAAACCGGCGGTGCCATGACCTATGCCCTCTGGAATATTCAGGAGCGGGGTCAGTTGTTCATTGGTGCACAGACTCCGGTATATGAAGGAATGATCATCGGTGTTTCTGCCAAGAACAGAGATATGACCGTTAACCCGATCAAAAACAAGAAGATGACGGCTGTCCGTTCGACCGGAAATGACGAAGCGATGAAACTGGTTCCTCCGAAGATCCTGACACTGGAACAGGCGATTGAATTCATCAATGATGATGAGCTGGTTGAAATTACGCCGGAAGATATCCGGGTTCGAAAAAAGTATCTGACAAACATTGACCGCCGCCGTCATGCAAGAGAGCTCGGCAAGCTGGAAGATGAAGAAAGTGATTAAGAGAGGGTGGGTTCGAAGCCCTCTTT
>JAEEPV010000359.1 GCA_016284975.1 Solobacterium sp. | reverse complement strand
CGGATTACTACAACGCCGAGACGGATCGGAAATCGACCGGAGAAAAAATGAATGAAGCCGAAATCGAAGAGATGCGAAGGCTTCTGAATCAGATGCCGAAAGGAGGAAAGAAAGGATGAGTGACCTGGAGAAAATGAATCTGCCGGAAACCGGCAGCAGCGACGATGCGCTTTCTTCCCGGCGGTATGAATCTCTGATGCAGGATGTATCGGTGAAAAAACTGATCCTTCAGAAAAAGATCCCGGAAGAGCAGCTGAAAAACAATCTTTACATCTTCGAACGGTGGAGAAAGGAAGTAGAGCCGTGCCGCGGCTGTAAATCGCTGTCTTCCTGCCGTCAGAAGAAAAAGGGCTATCATATGGGACTTGCCTATGAAGGAATCCTGATGGAAACAATGGAGGCCTGCCCGTATGAGCGGGAACGGGAATCCAGACTTTCCCACATGGACAATTATCTGATTGCGGATCTTGGTGAAGCGTATCAGACCGTCGTCTTTCAGGATGTGCGTCTGGAAAGCAATGACGACAAGGCATATTACCGGGCTGTCATGGAAATCTGTCAGCTGTATCTGAACAACAAAGGTGCCTATCTCTATGGGAATATGGGGACCGGCAAGACCTGGCTGGCCGCATGTGCTGCCAATCAGACCGCTATGGATGGCGGGAAGGTGGCATTCATTCATTATCCGTCGTTCTGCGACCGGCAGGCCCGTACCTATTTCACCGGAGAATCCCGTGCCGAGGAAGAACGCTGCCGGTATGCGGATCTTCTGGTAGTCGACGATATCGGAGCGGAAGAGGTGACCGCCAAAAACCGCATGGTATTACTCTCCATACTGGATCACCGCATGCAGAATCACCGGATGACCTGGTTTACCGGAAACGGCGATTTTACGATGCTGCAGAACCATCTGCGCTATGATTCCAAAGGCGAAGATACCGCGGCGGCTGACCGCATTATCGAACGGATCCGGGTGCTTGCCAAACCGGTCCTGATTGACGGCAGAGACCGCAGAAACACATATAAGTGACAGACAGGGACCGCACGTGCGGTTCCTTTGTCTCTCTTGGAAGCGATGTGCTAGAATGAGAACGGTTTTTCCGGAGGTGGGATATGGTCAGAAAAATTGGAATCCTGACATCCGGCGGAGATGCGCCGGGAATGAATGCGGCGATCCGCAGTGTAACAAGAGTGGCATTGAATAACGGACTTGAAGTCTACGGTATTCATGATGGATATAAGGGTCTTCTCGAAGGAAATATGGTTCCGATGAACCGCCAGTCGGTATCGGATATTCTTTCCCGCGGCGGCACGATCCTTGGAAGTGCACGTCTGCCGAGTTTTCGCGAGGATGCGGTGCAGGAAGAATGTGTCAGGAATCTGAACGATAACAAGATCGATGCGCTGGTCGTTATCGGCGGTGACGGCAGCTACCGCGGCGCACTGGCACTTACCCAGCGGGGTATTAACTGTATCGGTATGCCCGGTACGATCGACAATGATATTCCCGGAACGGATTTTACGATCGGTTTTGATACCGCGCTTCATACCTGCGTGGAATGTGTCGACAAACTGCGGGATACGAGTTCTTCCCATCACCGCTGCTCGATCGTAGAAGTCATGGGCAATCACTGCGGTGACCTGGCGCTTTATACCGCGATCTCCTGCGGTGCAGAAATGGTCATTACCCCGGAGACGGGATATGACGAACTGGAAGTGCTGGAACGGCTTCGCTATCTGGATGAAGCGGTTCATAAAAAACATGCGATCGTGATCGTCTCGGAAAAAACGACTGATGTGCAGGCACTGAGTTCCAAAATTTCTCAGAATACCGGTTTCAGCGGCAGAGCGACTGTACTCGGTCATATTCAGCGGGGCGGCACACCGACTCCGAGTGACCGTATGATTGCCAGCAAGATGGGTGAAAAAGCCGTGGATCTTCTGCTGGAAGGTATTGGCGGACACTGTGTCGGCATCATTGACAACGAAATCACTTCGATTCCGATTCAGGAAGCACTGGAGCGTCCGCGCAAGAGCCGCAAAAAGCTCTATCGTCTGTTTGAACGTTTGTTTTAGGCTTTTCAGGCACCCTGTGTGCCTTTTTTCGTAAAGGAGGAAACGCATATGACAACCCTGAAGTATTACGGACACAGCTGCTTTCTTCTTTCAGCGGACAATGGCTGGAAGGGGGTATTCGACCCGTATGAGGATGGTTCGGTGGATGGTTTGAAACTGCCGGAGATCACTGCGGATGCCGTCTTCTGTTCGCATGGGCACAGTGATCATAATGCTGTACATCTGATCACCATCCATGAGCCCCAGACTCCCTGTCCTTATGAGACCGTGATCCTGAAGACGGATCATGACAATGCGGGCGGTCTGTTAAGAGGCAAAAACGATATTGTGATTTTGAAGAATGAAACAGAGACAATCATTCACTGCGGAGATTTAGGCCGAAGGCTGCGGGATGAAGAGGCAGAGGCGATGAAGGGCGCAGACCTTTTGATGATTCCGAGCGGCGGCTTCTTTACGATTGACGCAAAGGAAGCCAGGGCAATCATAGAAAAGCTGCGGCCGAGACTCACCGTGCTGATGCATTTCCGGCGGGGAACGTCCGGTTATAAGGTGCTTGCGTCTTTGGAGAAAATCGCAAAATCAATTCCGGAACTGCGTATCCTTGAGACCGATACGATCAATCTGAAACAGGAAACAGGGATTGTTGTCCTGACACCTTCTGAAAGTCTGATCTGAAATCCGGCAGGGAGCCGAATGGTTCTCTGCTTTCTTTTGCACAGGTCTGGCAGTTATGACTTTAAAGTGATGATTAATTACTCGAAAATATTTTGAAAGAATAACTATCAATCCATAATAACTGCATAAATAAGCCGTTTACGTGCATTCCAAGAAATTAGCACTCAAGTATTGACAGTGCTAATTTTCTGAGTATCATAATGGGTGTAACCGGTAAGTCCGGTAATCGAATGGAGGTAATTAACTATGGTATATGTTCCTGTAAAGCGCAACAGCGTATTTGATGATCTGATTGATGATGTATTTGGTCTGCCGGGATTCACAAGCTCCGGAAATAATCTGATGAAGACCGATATCCGTGAGAAGGACGGCATGTATCTTCTTGATATTGATCTGCCGGGCTTTACCAAGGAAGACATTAAGATCTCCCTGTATAACGGTAATCTGACGGTAACGGCAGAACATCACAAGAATGAGGAAGAGAAGAATGCGGAAGGCCGCATTATCCGTCAGGAGCGCTACATGGGTTCCTGCTCCAGAAGCTGGTATGTCGGCGAAGCGATCAAGGACAGCGATATCAAGGCTGCCTTCGAAAACGGCATCCTGACGCTGGAAGTTCCGACGGAGAAGAAAAAGGAAGCGGAAGAGAAGAGATACATTGAGATCCGCTGAGTAAAAAGACCTTAAGGAGGATAAGCCTATGATGAGATTTATGCCGGATGTTCGTAGGAATCTGTTTGATTCCATGTTTGAACCGTTTGGCGCAAACTTTACGACAATGATGCGTACAGACGTCCGTGAGAAAGACGGACGCTACTACCTGGATATTACGCTTCCGGGCTATCGCAAGGAAGATATCAAAATCTCTCTTTACAACGGCAATCTGACCGTTGCGGTCAATCATAACGAGACCAAGGAAGAGAGCGACGCAAAAGGACGTCTGGTTCGTAAAGAACGCTACTCCGGCTCCTGCAAGAGAAGCTGGTATGTCGGAGAAGGGGTCAGCGAGAATGATATTCACGCAACCTATGAAAACGGTGTCCTGACGATCGACATTCCTTCCGAAACCAAGAAGGAAGAACCGCAGGTCAGACAGATCAGTATCCAGTAACAAATAACAATCCAGAGGACTCTGATGCCATGCGAATGGCCGGAGTCCTTTTTCCTTTGTCCTGCAAATCCCGCTTACATGGATGGATGTGCCTGCCTGTCAGATCGTGACAGCACTAATAAATAGTTATTAATCGTCTCATACTGCAGGTGACTCTGCGGCGGCAGAAGGAATCAGAAGAAAAAATTCGATAACTTAAGTCAACCCCTTTAGAGACGATTTTTGAGAATTATGTTTTGTCAGAAAAAGCATGATGAAAAGAGGAGGCATACTCCCAATTCATTATGAAATGATCTATACTTCAATCAGGAACGGTATAATTCGCCGTTTTTGAAAAGCGCATAAATTACGATCAATAACTTATGCGCGGCAGCTATATTGGCAGCTTTGGATCTCAATGGTGATAGAGACTGCT
>JAEEPV010000358.1 GCA_016284975.1 Solobacterium sp. | reverse complement strand
TGTTTCTTCTTCTAACCTGACTGTTTTCAGATCATAATAACAGTTCAGCCGGATCAGCACTTCCGCCTGGACCGTTCGGATCTTCCTTCGGTTTTTGTCGTTCAAAAACCATTTTTCCGCCGCCGCATACGACCTGGACCGATCTGGCGGAACCTGCTTTGGAAGGATGTCCACGATCCAGTAGGGCTGTTCCATCAGCGCATCAATTCTGCCCGCATCCCATTTGCTCATGAGCAGTTTATTTTCCTGCGTGTTCCAGTTCCGTCAAATAACCAACTGCGGACAACGCAGCGGTATTTCCCTGACCTGCAGCCTTGATGTACTGATATGGCAGACCTGCGATATCACCTGCTGCAAAACAGCCGGGAATCGACGTAGACATATCAACATTGACTTTTATGTGCGGGCCTTCTGTTTCAAGTCCGGGCACAAGCTGACCCGGCGCAACTGCCTCACGCAGCACAAATATGCCGTCCGCCTCGATCTCCCGCTGATTTGTTTTCAGCTTTTCAACTTTCGTGTCGCCGATAATCTCAAGCGGAGTTTCTCTTACGACCTCGACTTTATCGTTGGTATGTACTTCATCCTTGTACAGCGGAATATAGTAAACACGATCGGCATATTCCGTCATGAAATCCGCCTCTGCCTCTTCTTTGGGCGAACTGCCGATGATGACAGTCGTCTTTCCCTTATACAGTGCCGCGTCACAGGTTGCACAGTAGCTGACCCCTCTGCCCAGCAGCTTTTCTTCATTCGGATACGGTTTCTGAACAATGACACCGGTCGCCAGGATAACCGTCTTAGCTTCATACATATTCTGCGCACCCTGAATTGCGAACTTATCTCCCATGGCATAGATCCCGGTAATCTGTTCTTCCGTAATCTCAACACCCATGCGTTCCGCATGAGAGAGAAATGCGGCTGCCATATCACTGCCGCTGATCTCAGGCAGACCGAGATAGTTCAGAATCGCATGCGCCTTGGATACTTTCAGGGAAGACTCTTTACTTCCGAACACGATAATATTTTTATTTCTTACTTTCGCGGTGATCGCCGCTTCAAGACCGGCGGGACCGGTTCCGATAATTGCGATATCATACATAATCATTTACCTCACTTGCTTTTCATTTTACTGGCTTATCCATATTTTTCGTACTGGTTTGATCTTATACGATTCTCTTTGCCAGCAAAATCCCATCTCCGATTTCCGGATGCCAGTCCGTCTCAAACCGTTTATCTTCCAGAATCGCTTCTCGGAACTTTTTGATTTTTCTTGTCATCTGTAGCGTACTCCGGTTGGAAGAATACTCCGGATGATCTACGATTCCATGAAAATTCAGATTATCAAACACAAATACGGATCCTGCATAGGAGTTCTTCATAAAGTGTTCCAGATACATGCGGTACTGCGACTTCGCCGCATCAATAAAGAAGAGATCATAATACTGATTTGTTTCAAAGAGTGCTGCATCGGTCACATGAACAAACACCCGGTCATCCAGACCGGCTTCCCGGATGTTCTGCACTGCCTGTTCTGCCATCTTTGGATCTACTTCCAGCGTATCAATCGTGATATTAGACCGTACCATGGCCATCTTCATGGCAGAAAGCCCAACTGCTGTTCCGCATTCCAGGATCTTCATGATCTCCGGATGACTTCTGAGATACGACAAAAGATATTCCATGCCGGAATCCATCATTACCGGCACATGTTCTCTTCTTGCCTGCTGTTTCAGTTCATCAAGCCGGTTGTTCATCGCATGTTTCCTGTAAGCACATCATTCAGATATTCTTCTGCGATATCCTTCAGATGCCAGATCGTTTCTTTCGGTGTTGCAGGTATGTCGTATTTCCAGTTCGGAAAGTATCGTGTCAGATGATACGGAATATTCGGATTCAGTGACGCAAGCCACTTCGCTTCCTCTTTCACCCATTCCTCACGGTCATTTTTTCCCGGAACGATCAGACTTGTAATTTCAACATGACACTTGTCATGCATGTATTCAATTGTATGTCTGACCTGATCATAGCTGCCGCCAAGTTCCTGATAGTAACTTCTGTCTCCCTTTAAGTCGATATTCATCGCATCCAGCACACCGGACAGTTTTTCCAGTACGGTTTCTTCCACACATCCGTTGGTCACTGCGATAATTTTATATCCCTTTGGTTTTACCAGCTCTGCAACATCCAGTATGTATTCAAAGGAAATCAGCGGCTCGTTATAGGTAAAAGCAATTCCGAGATTATCCGGCGTTCGCATAATCAGATCTGCCAGTTTTTCCGCACTCACAGCTTCGTAACCGGATGACTGTTCATCTGCCATGGAAATCTGCCAGTTCTGACAGAACGGACAGGAAAGATTACATCCATAAGAACCAACCGAAAGGACCCATGAACCCGGATGGAAACGGGCCAGCGGTTTCTTTTCAATCGGATCCATTGCCAGACCGGTGAGCCTTCCGTAATTCCCACAGTGATTCTTTCCGCCGCTGTTTGTACGTGCGCGACAGAACCCGACTCCGCCTTCTCTGATCAGGCAGTGATGAAAACAGTATTCACATCTCAGTTCATTCATGCCGGATCACCTCAAAGCGCTCCAGTGTATAAGGTTCCGCCTCTGAGATGCCTCCTTTCCGCAGCGCTATGGAAATCTGTTCCTGAATCGTATCAACTCCGTCAAGATTTGGCAGCAGCAGTCCTCTTCTGCCATCATCGGTAGATACGATCACTCCATATCGCTTTACATCCAGCATGGACGCATCCGGAATTTCTTCTGCCTCTTTCAGCACATCAACCGAGATTTCAAGAAACGGCAGTTCATCGATTCGTACCGGATCGAACCGCGGATCTCTGGAACAGGCGGATACAGCGTTCTGAATGATTTCTTTCGCAATCGAAGAACAGGTACTGCTGATCGTTCCGATACAGCCGCGCAGTTCTCCATATTCATGGATCGAAACAAATACACCCGCCTGATTCTTCAACATCTCTGCCGGAAGATTCTCCGGTATCGTTATGCGTTTATGATGAGAAACCCATTCCTGTATTGTCTGATAGGCGAGCCGGATATAGGGATCTTCTCCCTCTGCCAGTTTTCCGGAACTGGCTTTGACTTCCGCCTCATATTCATCCAGAAATGCCCGGCTGTCATCGTGATTGCCAATCTGATAGATCACAAATCCGTATCCGACACCAAACGTCGCCTCATGGCTCAGAACATTCGGTGTTACCTGAAGCCGGTCCAGAATTCCCCCAAGAATTGTGAATGACCGATGCCCGCATTCCTGCGCCTTTTCCAGAAATGCCGGTTCATACCGCAGAAGATTTCCAAACGAACCGCTTCCCATATCTGCCATCAGACGCCGATCATATTCCGGTCCTTCCGGCTGATAGCCATACGGGCCGTCCGCCAGTTCGCAATGGGACAGATCTCCGCTGGCAACGATCAGATACCGCTTCTCATCTTCCATACACAGCTTCTGAATCAGCATCCCAAGCCGGTAATGAAGCGGAAGCGGCAGACCGCTGAGACCGATCCGCACAAGCTTGAAATCTTCATACTTCTGACGGATGAAATACAGTGGCACCATTGTGCCCTGATCAAGCAGCGGATCATTATCATATGCGGTTCCTGCCGGGAATCCTTCTTCCTGACAGCGTGCGGAAAGACGATCTGTAAAGTCTTCATCATACGTTACATGAAATGAGACGTTTTTTGCCCGATAGCGTGAAAAATCGCCATAGGCTTCCGATCCTTTTGACACATTGAACCAGTCCCGATACATAACCGCATGCGGGGTCGTCACGATGATCGTATCCGGTTTCTGTTCTGCGATATACTCGGAAACTGCGGAAAAACTGTCCAGCGTCGGCTGGATCTTTTTTTCTTCTCCTCTTCCGATCTCTGCCACAGCGATCGGCGGATGAGGAACCATAACTGCACCAATTAACATGAGAAATACCTCTTGTCTGTATCTTAGCACCTGCCCGGGCAGGTGTGAAAAAGAGGTGTTCTTTTCCACCTCTTTACCGCTTCGAAATATCGTCTTCAGCTTTGCTCATCCGCGCTTCGATTTCCATTTTCCTGCCAGCCCGTCACAGAATGCAGCGGCACTTCCGGCACATACGGAATTCCGAAGGATTCCTTTCGGCGCCTGTGCCTGGTATACTTCCCTGTTTCGGTAATAAGCACCGCATCTTTTTCCGTCATGAAGACCACTACATTCCTGGCTCCATCTCAAGCAGCTTTCGGGCATGAATGAAAGAATTCCCTCAGATGTCTTATAAGATTTATTGAATCATCAAAGTAATCATTAAAACATATTACAAAAAGTTAAATTCATCTCCGACTGATAGAAGTCGGAGTCTTTTTCACCAGGGATGATAAATCAGCATCTGCTTCCTCCGACGTTTTAAAAAAGTGTGACAGCTCTTTTCAGCCATCACACATAATCTTTAGTTTTTGAGACTGTGAATCGGTGACGGAATTCTTCCTCCCCGGTTCA
>JAEEPV010000357.1 GCA_016284975.1 Solobacterium sp. | reverse complement strand
GGATGAAAATACATTTTCTTTCGCCTCGGCCTATCTCGGCTGGATATGTGCCGCTGCACCATTTGTCGTCTTCTGCTTTATACCGATAAATATCCTTCGCTCTGAAGGAAAAGTAAAAGAATCGTTTATTGGCGGAGCAATTGGATCAATATCGAACATGATTCTGGATCCTCTGATGATCTTCGGGCTGGGACTCGGTGCAGGCGGTGCTGCTCTTGCAACCTTTCTCGCATACGTAATCGAGACACTCTACTTTGCCCGGGTAATGACCGACAGAACCGAAATTGTAATTCTGCATCCCCGTTTCCTTAATTTCCGTGCTTCGGATCTGATGGAAGTTTTACGGATTGGCATTCCTGCCTGTGTGACAAACCTTGTACAGTCTGTTTCTGTGATGCTGACAAACAGAAGGCTGCTCGCATACGGCACCGAATGCATTGCCGGTTATGGAATCGCTTCAAGAGCCTTTATGATTGCAACAATGGTGCTGATGGGGTTTGCCTTTGGCGGCCAGCCAATCATCGGTTACAGCTACGGAAGCCAGAATAAAAAACGGTTGCGTGACATCATTCACTATGAATACTGGTTTGAAATCTGTCTTGCGCTTCTGTTTACAGTGCTTCTGTTTTTCGGGGCGCCATATATCATGCGCATCATGTCCGCTTCCGATGCCGTTCTTGTAAAAGGCGCTGAGATGCTTCGATACATGTCATCAAGTCTGGTTTTCATGGCAATCTGCCTTGTCTCCACATGCATCTTCCAGTCTGTTGGACAGGCAGGGGGCGCATTTGCGATATCTGTCAGTCGTCAGGGCATTATCTTTGCACTTCTTCTTCCTGTCCTCTCTTCCATGTTTGGTCTTCCCGGAATCCTGCTTACACAGCCGGTTTCAGATATTCTTACAGCAGTCATGTCGCTGGCAATCTTTCATAGGACTGTGGGCAGGACGCTGAACTGAAAATTGAAAAAAAG
This sequence comes from Solobacterium sp., assembly GCA_016284975.1. GTDB lineage: Bacteria > Bacillota_I > Bacilli_A > Erysipelotrichales > Erysipelotrichaceae > Bulleidia. Next base: position 5,380 of record JAEEPV010000357.1, on the reverse strand, counting down.
CCGATAATCACAAGGGATTACAGGCTTCAAAACGATTTGGTGAATTATCCAGGGAAAAAACTTCCACACTCAGCGGAAGATATTCATCGGGGCATGCGGAATGCGGAATCGAGAATTTCTTCCCCATCCGGTACCAGCAGTATAAACTGCTCTTTTATTATGTCTCGCAGTGGAATCATTTTCAGCTCGAATCCTGCACGCTGCGGTACGTTTTTCGTCACGGTTACGATTTCTCCGGCAAACCGCCGGGCAGTCGTCTCCTGGGACCAGCTGCCGATTCCGAAGAACATGGACCGGTAAGAGGGAGAATCGAGATATGTCCGGATCAGCGTATTCGCAAACTGTCTCCATTCTGTTTTCAGAATGTCATCCAGAGTTTCATCCAAGACACAGAGCCGTTTCAGTTCGGTTTCCACTTCATGGCGGAAACGTGGTCTTGTACCCGCGGAAGCGCCTTCTGAATCCGCTACCTTCAGCATCATCCATCCCAGCATGAAACCGTCATCATAGGTTTTTCCGTACCGTTTCAAAAACAGTTCCTCCCGCCGCAGATCATCGGCTGAATCGGGATACTGTTTCAGCTGTTCCTGCAGCGCACGAAAACGTTCCTTTGGGGGAAGGGCATAATAGGATTCCGGCCATTCGGCAGGGAATGACGGTGTATTGTACCGGAAAGGTTTCATCGCAAACGATTATAGCATTGTGCTTTGCAGAAAATCATATTCGAACGCAGAACAGGAAGATGAAACGCGGCTGTTTTTCAATCGTTTTCTGCGTAAAAAAAGATATCTCCGTTTCTGAAGATATCCGGTTGTTTCATGTTGTTCAGTCTTCCAGCGCTGCCATGAACTTTTTGGTGATCTCAAGCGGGCGGGTGATCGCAGAACCGACAACGACTGCCCAGGAGCCCATATCCATCGCGTGTCTCAGCATATCCGGCGTGGAGATGTTTCCTTCCGCAATGACCGGTTTGCCGGAATGATGGATCAGATGCTTGATCATGGAATACGGCGGAACTTTGACACCTTTGGTGTACTCGGTATAGCCGGCAAGAGTGGTGCCGATAAAATCAAAGCCCATTTCCGCAGCGGCCATGCCGTCTTCAATGCTGGCACAGTCTGCCATGAACAGCTGATCGGGATATTTTGCGCGGACTTCTTTGAAAAAGTCCTTCAGTTCAATTCCGCCCGGCCGTGTACGACAGGTTGCGTCCATTGCGATGATCTCACATCCGCATTCCATGAGTGCGTCGACTTCTGCCATGGTCGGTGTGATATAGACATGCGGTGCATCTTCATAGACTTTCTTGATGATGCCGATGATCGGCAGATCTACATTCTTGCGGATCTCGGTAATATCCTCTACGGTATTGGCCCGGATGCCGCCGGCACCGGCAAGGGATGCCGCATAGGCCATGCGGCCCATGATGAAGCTGCTGTGCAGCGGTTCTTCTGGAAGTGCCTGGCAGGAAACGATCAGTTTCCCTTCGATCTGTTTCATGATTTCTTCATTACGTGTGTTCATATAAATCTCCTTCTAACGGATTTGTCCATTTCCGAGAATAACATATTTTGAAGTGCAGAGTTCTTCGAGTCCCATCGGACCGCGGGCGTGAAGCTTCTGCGTGGAAATACCCATTTCACATCCCAGACCAAACTCGCCGCCGTCAGTGAATCGGGTGCTGGCGTTGACATAGACGCAGGCGCTGTCGATAAGATCCGTAAACTGCTTTGCGTGTTCAGCCGATGCGGTGATGATCGCATCACTGTGATGCGTTCCGTGGGTGTTGATATGATGGATCGCTTCTTCCAGGCAGTCAAGGGCTTTGACAGCCAGAATATAATCAAGGAATTCGGTGTCGAAGTCCGCTTCCGAGGCAGGTGTTCCTTCGATCACCTGTGCACAGGCTTCATCGAGTCTCAGTTCTACCGGCTGGCTGCGATTGGTCAGCCGTGTTTTCAGTTTCGGAAGAAACGAAGCGAGTTTTGAACGGTGCACAAGCAGTACTTCTTCGGCATTGCATACGGAAGGCCGGCTGGTCTTGGCATTCTCAATGATATTGAGTGCCATCTCTTCATCGGCATCTTCATCTACATATACATGGCAGATGCCGGTTCCGGTTTCGATACATGGGACTGTGGCTTCTTCAACGGTCGCTTTGATGAGACCGGCTCCGCCTCTTGGAATCAGAAGGTCTATAAAACCATTTCCGTGCATCAGCTCTTTCGCACTCTCCCGACTCCGGTCTTCGACCAGCTGAATGCGGTTTTTGGACAGTCCTGCTTTCACCAATCCTTCCTGCATGGCTGTTACGATCGCATTTGCGCTTTCCCAGGCGTTTCTGCCGCTGCGCAGGATCACGGCGCTTCCGGCTTTAAGTGCCAGTGCGGCCGCGTCACTTGTTACATTCGGACGGCTTTCGTAAATAATCGCGATCACACCCATCGGTACGCTGATGCGCTGAACTTCCAGACCATTGGGCAGGGTTCTGCTGTGAAGCACGCGGCCGAGGGGATCCGGCAGCTTTGCGACATCCCGAACACCTTTGGCCATCCCCTCAATGCGTTCTTTGCTGAGCTGCAGCCGGTCCATCATAACGGAACTCAGGCTGTCCTTTGAAGCCTCACAGTCTTTCCGGTTGGCCGCAAGGATCTCGTCCGTATGTTCGATGAGCGCGTCTGCCATCTGTTCAAGCGCATCGTTGCGTTTCTGTTCATCCGGTACAGCAGAATGTGCTTCTGCCTTTGCGCGTTTCATGATTTCCAGTGTTGTCATAATTTCCTCCCGACAAACCGGGTTCCGACCGGTTTTCCTTCCGCAATATCATAGAGCAGTTCGGGTTTGGCACCGTTGGATATGATCATATCGATGCCGTGGCTGACTGCAATCTCAGCGGCATTGATCTTTGTGATCATTCCGCCGGTTCCCTGTCTTCCATAGGATTCGCCGGCAAGACTGCGAATCGATTCGTCAATCTCTTCGACCACCGGGATAATGCGGGCATCCGGATTGGTGTGCGGATCTTCGGTAAGAAGACCATCGATATCGCTCAGCAGAACCAGAAGATCTGCCTCCGCATACACCGCAATGAGTGCGCCGAGGGTATCGTTGTCACCGACGGAGATTTCAGCGGTAGCGATTGTATCATTTTCATTCAGGATCGGCAGAGCACCATAATCCAGCAGGCGGAACAGCGTGTTTTCAAAGTTCATGCGCCGATCCAGCCGTTCCAGATCATCTCCTGTCAGAAGAATCTGAGCAACCGTATGATTGTATTCACTGAACAGACGGTCATAGGTATACATCAGTTCACACTGTCCGACGGCAGCTGCGGCCTGTTTCCCGGGCATATCCTCCGGACGATCTTTCAGTCCAAGTTTTCCGATACCCATACCGATGGCGCCGGAAGAGACCAGAATGATCTCGTGACCTGCATTTTTCAGATCACTCAGTACCTTGACCAGATTTTCCACATGGCGGATATTCATTCTTCCGCCCTTATGAGAGAGTGTACTGGTACCAACTTTTACAACAATTCGAGACATGGCAGTTGACCCCTTTTCCAAAACCTTAACACAACAACTGCTCCAGAGCACCTGTTTCACAGTTTCTCTGTGATACAATGGCAGTAATGGAAAACGAAAACAGAGTGTGGAAGCTGTTTGTAACATTCTTCAAAATCGGTGCGTTTACCTTCGGAGGGGGATATGCGATGATTCCGCTCATTAAGGAAGAAGTGGTTACGAAACAGCACTGGCTGGAAGACCAGGATATTCTAGATATCATAGCGATCGCGGAAAGCACGCCGGGTCCGATTGCGGTAAATACCGCGACCTTTGTCGGCAAGAAGACAGCCGGGATGGCCGGAGCTGCCGCCGCTACCGGCGGTGTGATCCTGCCGGCGTTCATCATCATTTACTGTCTTTCCTTTGTGCTGCGGCAGTTTGAAGAACTGGCTGTGGTGAAGTATGCCTTCGTCGGGATCCGGGCAGCGGTACTGGTTCTGATCTTTCAGGGTCTTTTATCCATGTATAAGGCATGTCCGAAAGGGAAGATGGAATATCTTCTGATGGCATTTGCGTTTGTGGTCACAGCGTTCTTTGATGTAAATATTCTGATAGTCATTCTTGTCTGTGCTCTGACCGGTCTTCTTGTAAACGGGAGGAAACAGTCATGAATATTCTGCTGGATCTGTTTCTTACGTTCTTCAAGATCGGGCTGTTTACGATCGGAGGCGGCTATGCGATGCTGCCGATGATCCGTCAGGAGGTACTGGCGCATGGCTGGATGACCCTCGAAGAGATCGTAAACTTCATCGCGGTCAGTGAAAGCACACCGGGTGTGTTCGCGGTCAATATCAGCACCTATGTCGGTGCGGAAACGGCTGGTCTGCCTGGCGCACTGTGCTGCACATTTGGTGTGACGCTGCCTTCTTTCATCATCATCTCAATCCTAGCTGGCGGATATGAAGCCTTTCAGGAAAGCACGATCGTCAAAGGAATCATGTCTGGTCTGCGACCGGCAGTCGTCGGTCTGATCGGGGCGGCACTGTTCTCGGTGGTCAAGACGGTATTTCTGCCCGATGGACTGGAAATCAATCCGGGACAGTTTGGCGTCTCACTTCTGGTCGTGGTATTGTCTCTGCTGATTCGATTTAAGAAGAAAGTTCATCCGATCGTCGTTATTCTGCTGGCGGCAGCTATCGGCATCGCAGCCGGATATCTCGGACTGCTTGGCTAAAAGAAAATGGGAGTGCTTCGATGTCAGTCATCGGTACTCCCATTTCTGTTTTTTATAATTACCCCGACTCCACCCTCGGCTGACGGTCGACGCTGCGGTATTAACAATGCGCTATGAAGAATGCGTTCGTGCGCTGTCTGAGCAAAAATGTAATGGGTTGTGCCTGCTCAGAGCACCCGAGTTGCCCCGTAATACCTCACGGGGCCAGAGGTTAGCGTCCGCCCCGCCAGCTTACCATCTGAATGTTTTATTTCAGTTCGGTTTTCCAGTTGGTTTCCTGGATGCGGTTATCGACCAGACGAAGTTCTTTCGCCATAGCATCAACTTCTTTCTGAAGCTTTGTGACATTAACGGTGGATTTGATTTTGATTTCCGTACCGCGGGCCCGGTAGGTGAGGGCACTTGCCTCGTTGACCAGATCGCGGTAAATGCTGAGACGGACTTTGAGCGTATCCCTCACAGCGATCCATTCGGTCAGTGTCTTTCCGTCCGCTTTGACCGAACTGTTGGTCAGATTGATCTTTGTCATCAGTTCCTGCAGCTGTGCGATGCATTCATTGAGCTGCTTGATCAGTGCTTCCGGATTCTCGGCGGTTTTTTCGCCCTCCTGAACCAGCGTATTATTAAGAATGCGTGTCTT
>JAEEPV010000356.1 GCA_016284975.1 Solobacterium sp. | reverse complement strand
TCTGGATATGAGAACAAACAGGTTTCTTGAAGGAAATATGGACAGCATCTGGTAATAACTCCTATTCAGGTAAAGGGAGCGACAAACAATATCGTTCTCTGATCCGGCCGGATTCTTTGTAAACTCAAACTAGATACCCGCAGACGTTCGCTTTGGGTGTCTGTTTTTTTGATTCTGAAGCAACTCGCTATAAAACATTGCGATTGAAAACTCCGAATATCTATTTTTACTCAATACATCCCCTGTCAGCATCCCATCAAAAGTCTGTATTTCTTACAGGAATCGCCGAGAAAAAAAGGCGCCAGATCAGAATCCAGCGCACTGAATTATAGTTTTGTTATGAATGCCGTTTGGACTAATACATTCACTCTGATGAGCTGTCGTGTATTAATCCTCAGCCGTAAACCGGATATAGATAGAGATCACTGCCGGTATTCTTGATGGAAGCTCCCGGTTTCCATCTGACGTATCCTGTATTTTCCGCATAATCCCATCCGATCAGATGCATTCCGTCCGGTGCCCATGACACATAGGTCGGAGCCTGCCAGTACTGACCGACATAAACAACGACATTCTTGCCATCTACATACATGGTGTTGGAGTGATTGTAGTCAACATCTCCGCCCGGGGTCGGTTTCGGATTGAATCCACCTCCTCCGCTGTATAGATGTGCGGACTGGTTTTCAAACCACCACAGTCTTCCCGCGTCATCGCGATAGAGCGTATGTCCATCAGCGATATATGCATAACGGAATATACGATTCGAAACACCTGCTTTCCAGTAAGAGCCGGCATTGGTTCCCCAATACGCATATGGATAATACCCGTCTCCGAAATACCAGAGATTTCCGTTAATATCTTTGAAGATATCCAGGCCTTCCGATGATGTGTATACATATGTCACAACAAGGTCATACTTACCTGCAGGTGTTACCGGACTGGAACCATAGTTATACAGATATCCGTTATTATCGACTGTATACAGTTTTCCATCCGGATTTGAGTAAACATATACACCATTGCTGGTGGTGTAGTATGTGAGTCTCATTTCGGCAATCGTTCTCGCTGCCGCAAGCGGAACGCCGGGAAGCTTATTTCCTCCGGCATCGAGATAGGTGCGGTTTCCGTAGTCATCATAAACCCACGAATAACCATTCTGTGAGTAGATTGTCCAACCCTTTCCGTTGATTTCCCATGTGTAATATCCGTCAATATCGCCATAAGGGCCTCCGCCCTGTGTCTGCGCCTGAACAGGTGTCATGGAAATGAAAAGGAATAAGACTGCCGCAACAATCGAAACAATATTAAGTAATGGTTTTTTAGTCATAGCTATCGCCTCCTAACCACATAGTATCAATTTCATAAATCGATATACAACAACTATTTTGCATCAGGAATACAGGGACTTCTTTGAAATTACGTTAAAGGTTTTCTCTGAAAAAGCGGAATGCATTCCGGTATGCGATATCTTTTATTTCCTCTTCTGTAAATCCTTCTTCCATCAGGGCAGAGAGAAAATTCGGTGCGTCTTTTGCACAAAAGAGATCATGTTTTTGTTCCGTTTCATATCCAGCCAGATAATCCGTAAAATCAAAGCCACAGCCAATGTGTTCATGTCCCACGATTGATGCGATATACCTAGCATGTTTTGCGAGTGTCCTGGCACCGATTTTCTTCGGATCTTCCGAGATAAACCTGCCGAACGCATTCAAACCGATGATCCCACCCTTTTCTGCCAAAGCAACAATCTGCTGATCGGTCAGATTACGGCTCACGTTGCACAGAGAACGGCAGTTGGAATGAGAAGCTATGACCGGTTTTTTTGAAACACGAAGAATATCCCAGAATGTACATTCATTTGTATGCGAAACATCAATGATCATTCCAATTTTATTCATAATTCGGATTGCCTTTTTGCCCCGCTTTGTAAGTCCCCGGGCAGGATCTCCGTCAACCCCGGTTCCAAGCCGGTTTGTTTCATTCCAGGTCAGAGACGCCATGCGTACACCCATTTCATACATCTGGCAAATCTTTTGTTTCGGATTGCTTTCAATTCCGCACATCCCTTCAACTGTCAAAAGAAACTCCGGCTCCGTATTTATCTCATTCAGATCATCCGGACTCAGGATCAGTCGGGATCGTTTCTGGATCTCTTCCCCTGTAACCGTAATCATCTCTACCATCTGCTCAAAGGATTCCGTTCCCTGAAACCAGCAGGCAGCTGCACTTGTCAGGATCTCTCCCTTTCCCAGACGATTCATATGAGATCTGCGAAAAGAAAGTGGTTTTCCGCTTTCCTTTCGTGTTGCAAGGTCTTTTCCAATATCATCATGAAGATTAAAAATACGCATCTTCTGTCCCCCTGTTAATGATCAATTGTTTTATCGCAGTAAAAAACTGCTGTACCGGCTTTCTTCCTGTAAAAATGAGAACGCCATTTCCATAAATGGATTTACGTCCCTTATCATTCTGTAGTTTGCATTGTGAGGGAACCGTGTGTCGGACTCCAGATAAACTCCGAAATCAGTTTATGAGTGAGCTCCATCTGTGTTTTCCGGTCAATCAGTGCCTCATGATCCAATCTCTGGAGCCCATAATCAGCGAAATAAGAATGGTTTCCACCATCAATTACCTGTTCTTCGGAATCCTTTGGCCAGTACTGTCTGCGCGCTTCATATTCTTTGCGGTCCAGGATCCCGTCTTCCGATCCATAGATTGATATAAACCGGATCCGCTCATCTATTTTCCCGAAAGGATATGCCCCTAGTAAAAACAGTCCGTCGATTTCGGAGTAGCTGTCACTTGCATATCTGGACGCAACATAACCTCCCAGAGAATGACCGCCGATAAAGATCTTTTCATAATCCGTTTCCTGAAAAATGTTCGCCGCACCTTTTCCATTCAGAAGAGGAAAATGAAGCGGAGACTTTATCACATAAACATCCACTCCATCCGCAGCAATACTGCTTGCAAGATAACTATAAGCATATTCATCGACACTCGATCCCGGATAAAAAATAACCGCCGTTCTGCTGGAATCATTCAGAAATGCATAATACTTCTTATTGTCAATGAATTCAGTTTTCTCATCGGAATGAAGAAACTGATGCGCCGTTTCACCTGCTTTATAATATGGAATCATAAGAACCAGTATTGTAACTGACGTCAGGAATACCTGAATCAGAGTAAAAACAATCAGTCTCTTTACAAAGCCTTTTTTGGAATAACGAAATATCCGTTTTGTAAGAAAAAAACTGATGACCAGCAATATGAGGAAGACCGCAATGCCGAAACTAATAAATTTCATAATCGATTCAGAAAGAAATCCGTACAATCTGAACAGTCGTTATGATCGGATCGCACGAAACACACGTACCTTTTTGGCTATTGTATTTAGAAGTTCCTTTTTCTGCAAGGTACAATTTCAGGTAATATCCCTTTCGGAATAATAACGAATCTTATTTGCCTGTCTGCCGCATAAAGATACGAGTGAATATATAAAAACCATAATCCGTATAAATAAAATGAAAGGAAAGATAAGGTAAAAACTATGGGAGAAATCATTGTTACACTTTCAGAAGAAGAACTCTCTCAGATTTACGGCGGTATTGTAGTGAAAAAGACGGTCAAAGTTAAAAACAGCGATCATTTTCCGCATTTGAGCAAGTCTGATCTTGAAAGGTCAAAAGCCGACAAAGATGATCCGGGTGGAAACATCGATATTCTCATTAAAATGAAAAAGTAAGAACTGATTTTTACCTGCTCTGATAAAAACTGGGCGATTCTTCATAGAGTCACGCATACCTCATAAACCTTTCAGACGAAATCTGTGTCTGAAGGTTTTTTTGGTTCCGATCAAATCTGTAAGAACTGCTTTTGTTCCTCCAGATATTCTTCCAAAGCCAAATTTTGTTTCATTATGATTGTGGCATGCGGATTTCCGACATAACGGATATGCCATGGTTCAAAAGAATACTCTGTGATTTGTTCCTTCCCTTCCGGATAACGAAGAATAAAGCCATATTCCGAAAGATGTTCATGTACACAACGGTAGAAATAGCCGCTTGGATAATTCAATTCTTCCTGCGTCTCACTTGCCTCCATAGCCATTTCAATATCGACTGCAAGTCCTGTCTCATGTTCAGAATGTCCCGGCAGTGCGCATAGCGTTTTTGCCTTTTCCGGGCCATAATCACGAGCCATTTCTTCATATAGTTTTTTCTGTTCTTCACTGGAACGATAGGCGCTTGCAACCCCTAAAATCAGCCTGTTCTCCAGCATCTTTTTTCTCAGTCCTTCAAATGCGTTATAGGTTTCCTGTTCAAGAAAGAACAACTCTTCCTTGTATTGAAATGAAACAAGCCGCAGATGATCAGACCAGTCTGAGGGAATCGAATGTGTCCTGTTAACTAGGATCAGCCGTTTTTTGTCATCCATTTTTCTCTCCAAACTTGTATTACAAATTTATATTACTGATTTATAATGCATGTTTCATACTCATATTATTATACCTGCCCTGTTTTCATGAAACCGTTCGGATCTGAACAGAATACCGGACAAGACAAGAACAGTATTCCGCGGAAAGAATCAAAAAACGTCTGAACTCAGGCGTTTTTATTAATCAGGAACTGTTCTGTTTCATTGATCCATTTCTGCGGCTCATAACATGCGAGCTGAGCGTGTGCATAACCTTCAAAACAGCGAATGACTGTCTGAGGATTACTTTCCTTCAGATGAAGCGTTGCTTTTTTCGACACCGCTTCATTTCCCTTCGTACCATGCAGGAAGAGAATCCGCATCTCCTTTTCATACGGCACGAATTCAAAATCGGAAAAGACCGAATCAATGATATTTACAATCGAAGTATCATCCATATGATCCGCAATCTGAAGAAATGCCTCGAGATATTTTTCAGGCAGAAAATCTTTCTTACAGCTTTCCAGAACCTTTGAATCCCGATTCCGGGATTTATGAATGATGTTCCGATAGCTGTGTTTCATGATGGTTTTTGCCACTCCCGGAAGTTTAATCAGCGGAGCACCATCCTGAACCAGAACTTCGGTATGCAGTTCAGGATCCTTAACCGCTTCCGCTGCAATACGACCACCCATGGACAGTCCGCAAATCATACGTGTACTGCCGCCAAACGACTGTTTGAGATATGCTGCCAGTTTTTTCGCTTCGTCAGCAATCGACTGAAACTCAGACACTGTTTCTTCGGTGTGGGCATCGAGTTCCGGGACAACAACACAATATCGTTTGGAATAGTGCTGTATCGCTTCCTCCCAGATCTGCCATGGTGTCAGCATCCCATGAATCAGAACGATTACCGGATCAGACGGATTTCCAAATGTATGAAATTCCATTATTCCTTATCTCCCTTTCATAAAACAGGAACTGTTTTGGCGGCGGATTTGATCAGCCTTCAAGACTGCTCAGTACGTGATGGAAATAATCGTTCTGCAGAACCCCTCTGCAGTAACTGATCTTATTGCGGACGATTTTCCGCATCGTTTCAATGTAACTGTCCGTTACCGTAATTCCTTCATTCGGCACAAACGTCCCGCTCGCCGCATAGAACCTTCCCCGTTCGGTCTTCCAGTCATAATTCAGTGTAAAGACTAACGGTGCACGGTTGGAAAATACATCTCTTCCCGGAAGCAGTCTGCTGTCCCACTCTATGCCGAACAGATTCAGAAGCGTCGGCAGAATATCCAGACTGGAAGTCGGTGTGTCGATTGTAACCGGATCATTCTTCTCAAGACAACCGCTCCAGATAATCAGGCGGTTATGGTCCCGGTCAAGATAGTCTGTCACCTCATATCCGTACAGGTTCGAAAGATTATCGCTTTCACCGAGTCCTTCTCCATAGTCCAGTCCGTACGGGAAGTGATCGGCAGCGATTACGATGACGGTATTATCGGCAATTCCTGCTTTCTCCAGCCGATCCACCAGATAGGAGAGCGCATCTTCCAGTTCCATATTTGCCGCAAGATAGTATTTTACGGAATCGTTGTACTGGTCCAGATCTTTCACTTCATCCCAGTGTTTGGCAGACATTTTGTTTGAAGGATTATAAAGGCTGTGGCCGCTGACACTCATGTAGTAAACGTTGAACGGCTGCTGATCAATATACATATCAACCGTTCCTTCCATCATTTCCAGATCACTCTCCGGAAACTGGTTTTCCACAAATTCTTCCATTCCGTTTCCATATCCCATGAAACCGTTGGAATAACCAAGATTGTTATGCGTAATATGGCGGTCATAGAACATGTAGTCATTGTTGTGAAATGCCCATCCGTTGTAACCTTTCTTATTCAGCTGACTTCCCATGATCATATCGTTATGAAAATTAGAAGTGATCTTGAACGAGGATCCTCCTTCTGTGGGCAGAAGACCGAAGATATTCTCATATTCTCCTCCGGTTGTTCCTGCACTGGCTGGCTGATAATAATCCGTGAAACGGAATCCCTTCTCAGCAAGGCGATATAAAACCGGTGTCCGCTGTGGATCAATCACTTCCGCAGAAAATGCTTCCGCGCTGATAAAGATCAGATTCTTTCCGGCAAACAGGCCCGTATATTCGTTCTTTCTGGACGGAATCTGTTCTGCAACATAGGAATCCAGTGTTTTCTCAAGCGCGGTATCGGTCTCATACAGCGCTTCAAAGTCGATATCCAACACATTATCGTCATAGACCACAGGCTGACTGCCGGTTTCTTCCGGCTGCTCTGTTTCATCTTCTGCAACATCCATAACTTCGAATTCCATCGGTGCTTCCGTTCGATTCAGCATATGTTCAGCATCCAGCCGGATCCCGGTCAGAAACCCAAAATCCGAAACCGCGGTCTGAAAGGAATACTCAGTGGTATACACCCCGAACATGACATGGCTGAAGGATATAGCCAGCACTCCTCCGACATAGAACAGGATAAAGCTTGCCCCGAGCACAAACGGCTCCATGCCGGAGAGGCGTTCTCCTTTATCCATTTTTCTGGAAACCAGAAGATATATCAGAACCGGCAGAAAGAACAGGCCGATATGAATCAGGCCGGTACGGCTGAAAACCATCTTTACCGCATCATCCGTAAATCCGGTCAGTGCATCTGTGCCCCCGGAAAACACCGTACGCAGGTCATAAAACATCTTGAATGTTTTATAAATGAAGTAATAGGCGCTGTAGCAGGCCGCAAGCAGGATCATCAGAAAGATTCGTACTGTCCGATTGATCCACCGTTTTTTGCTTAATGACGTTATCACAAACAAAAGAATTCCATAGGAAACTGAAAACAGCATCGTAAACAGAATCGTAATATCCCATGGCCCGTTCAATGTAGACCATTTAAACAACAGTTCTTCAACGCACAGAAAAACAGACGGAAAGCATGCTGCGATAACCCGCAACCGCTGCTCCGCCCGCTGTTTTTTCTCCCGTTCCAGTTTCTTTTGACCTGCCATAACAGTTTTCAATTATACCTCACATCCTTCTCTGAGGTAATCTGCTATAATCCCTACAGAAAAGAGGATAAGAAACAATGGATCTTAATGAAGAACTGCTTCATTTTCTGAATACATGCCCCACTGCATATCATGTCGTGGATTATATCCGTGGCCGGCTGAAGGAAAAAGGGTTTATACCGCTGTCCGAGCATGACGCCTGGAATCTCGAACCGGGAAACAACTATGTTGTCACACGCAGTGACTCTGCTCTGATTGCCTTCCGGCTTCCTGAGAGAAAACTAACCGGGTTTATGATCGGCGCAAGTCACGCCGACAGCCCGGCACTTAAAATCAAACCGAATCCTGAAATGGAGCAGGACGGTCTGGTTCGCCTGAATGTGGAAGGCTACGGCGGACTGATCCGGTCTCCATGGCTTGACCGGCCGCTCTCAATCGCAGGCCGGGTCTGTGTCCGAGAAAAAAACGGGATTCATACAAGACTGCTGCATGTTGATCGTGATGTCTGCATCATCC
>JAEEPV010000355.1 GCA_016284975.1 Solobacterium sp. | reverse complement strand
GTAATGAACAATGGTACCCTGGGGCACAGGGGATCCGATAAGCTCGGGTTATCTGGACACATTGGTGTTCTTGACCGAGAAGCCCCCACCTCTAAGCATCAGCGAAGGTGGTGGGAGTATGTCACCTGATCGTAACAATACTTCAGAGAGAATCCGGTCTTTTTCTCATCAAACAGAAATACAAGCGCATTGTCAAAGGAGAAGCCCTTACCCGTTTCCAGTGCGAGCTGATAAAGGTAAGAATCCTCACTGATATGGTTTTCGATCCATTCCTGGGCCGCTTCCGGCAGCTTTTCAAGCAGAAGACTGGCGGTAATGATGTTTGCGAACTCTCCATCCACGATCATCGTATGTGATTCATCCGGAAGAATGTCATAGTGAAGACTGTAATCTCCATCAATCCCCTGATAGGTGTTTTCCAATTTATTATCAAACGTCAGAGTTTTATCCGAACGGATTACAAGACGGAAACTGTATGTTCCGTTTGCCAGCGGAATGTCCTCCCCGCTGATGATGAATTCAATCGGATTCGCCTGTTCGCAAACTGCCGTTTCCAGACTCACGGCAGATAAAACATCTGCAGAAGTCAGATCACGCGAAGTATCCGCAAGCATCAGGAGTTGATTCTCTTCAATTGAGACAACCCGCTCCGAAACAGCAATCGTCTGGATCCCGGTTTCCGTTTCGGCATCGGTGTTTGAAAGATCCCCTTCGATCAGGAAATCCATATGAGAATTCATCAACGCATCTGATACCGCTTCAGAATCTTCGGCAGCGACAGCTGCAGCATATTCCTGTTCCACCGGAACATATACGTTTTCGATCGTTTCTGTTTCCACAGTTACAGTTGTATCAATGATTGGTTCACATGTTACCGTTTCAGGAATTTCGTATTCCGATGGCTCAATCTGCTTAGGTGCATTTACCCGATACCAGATCGCTGCCAAATGATCCGGGATGGCAGGACTGCTGACGGTGTTTTGCCACGGATCCGCATCCGTCACGGTCTCTTCTGATACGATTTCTGTGACAGGAACTTCATTCGGATCCGCTTCCGAAAGGGAAGATTCTTCTGAGCGGCTGTCCGAAACATCGATAATTTCTTCCTGCGAATCGACCAGCTCGTCATTTTCTTCTGCAGAAACAGTTGTTCCGGTGAACCCTCTCCACCTGATCCAAACAATCAGATGGAGCTTCCAAAGCTTGTGTGCTTCGGACTTCCCGACAGCTGATACAGCAGAATGTACAGACATATACTCCAAAGAAACATATATCCTATCATCCCCTAACAACAGCCGGGTGCTTTGAGATTCTCTTACGGCATACAGGATCTTCTGCCTGTATGCCGCACCATTCGCTTATGTATTTGCGAATGGTTTTTATGATACTAATCCAAGTTCTCTGTTTGCTTTCCAGAGATCAGATAATGTCCGTTTCGGTGTCGCAGGAAGAACATAGTCTTTATACCGGATGGAGATCTCCCGCAGGTAGTATCTTGCGCCAATGTTATATGATGCCGATAGATCACAGTTATACTGCTTTTCGTTCTTAAAACAGCACACATTGTAAGGCGTTGTCTTTGACACTTCCTTTCCCCGTTTAACTTCTCCGCTTCCATCAAATGCCAGCTTCGATGTGCCCCATGCACAGACATGACTGATCCGCATCCCAAGATGATGCGCTTTATACTCCGTCAGCTTCTGAATGTCGCGGTGCTTCCACAGGTGCAGCTTCTGCTTTCGGCTTCCTTTCTTCTTTCCGCTGGTATCCAGATACTCAAATACGATTACATCTGCTTCATGTTCCACCGCAAAAGAGATGATCGCATTCGCCACCTTCCGGGAAAGCATTGTGTTGAAGTTCTGTGCATATGACCACAGGCTTCTTACGGATCTCCCTGCTTTCTGATTCTTCCGGATCCGGTTGCACAGATGGCTGATCTGGTCTTTTTCATACGCGATGTTGATCACTTTCCTCGTATAG
The DNA here is from genome assembly GCA_016284975.1 of Solobacterium sp. GTDB lineage: Bacteria > Bacillota_I > Bacilli_A > Erysipelotrichales > Erysipelotrichaceae > Bulleidia. Next base: position 980 of record JAEEPV010000355.1, on the reverse strand, counting down.
ACAGTTCCAGTTGAATCCATCATCGTACACGCCGCATCCGAACAGATACCGAGATCAACTGCACAGATCCTGCAGTCCATGACTTCCTTATCACTCAGTTCAGCCTGTTCTTCAAAGGCACAGGTTATGTAATACCTGCCATGAGACTTCTTTAATGCAGGACTGCACTCTTTTCTTCCTGCACAATGCCGTTCGATATAGGAAACATCATTGTTTCCAAGTACGATACTCATCCATACCCAGTCATGGTTCTTATATACCTTGAGGCGATATACCAACCGGCTGTTCTTTTCGATCTCTCCTCCGGCATAGGAGGGGTTCTTCCGATAAATGACCGGCATCCAATAATGATCAAAGGACAGTTTTGGTTCGTTCCCTTTCTTTTCTGCTTCCCAGTTCTTATGGTTCGAACGATAGGAACTGACGATTCCCATCGCTTCTGATACTGCTGATCTGCGAATACCGGAAGGAAACTTATAAAACAATCTGTCGAAATCACATATTGCGATATTGTTCCTTGTGCTGTGGATCAGATGTTCACAATAGTTATTCCGGTCTGTTCCTTTAAGCTCTTCCCATTCTTCATAATGATCGTTCAGAACCGGAATGATATAGGCAAGCGCATTACGGCATACAGAAAGCGTGTCATCCAGGATTCTCTTATTCAGAGAGATGATGACACCATTTTCATTCATACTGTTTTTGATCTCTGTATCATAAGCCGAAAACAGTCTCATAAAATCACTTCCTGCAATTAGTTCCATAATTCATCAAATTTACATGAATCATGTATTTATACTGGTAGAATTTTATCATACTTATATTTGGTTCTACGATATTGGAGGCACTTTTATGAACCTGAAAACAGACCGCAACTGTCACTCTTTATACAATCTCCCGTACCACCTCATCCTTGTCACCAAATACCGTAAAAAATGTATCAATGAAGCGGTATTTTCCATCCTCAAAGATCAGATCGC
>JAEEPV010000354.1 GCA_016284975.1 Solobacterium sp. | reverse complement strand
TTTTTTCTTAAACTTTTTTCGCCTTGTCTATTGACAAGGCCCTAAAAATCGGGCTCCTCGCTTCGCTCGTCGCTGGCGGTAGAAATCAGGAGGCATCTCAAAGATGAAACATTATTCTGATTTCTTACTTCTTGCGTTTGCTTACTTCTTGTCCAAAGAGGGTGATCGTTATGTCAAAGCATAAATCATTCTCTAACAAAGTCTTTGTTACATTACAGAACAAGGTCGCGCGACTGAACAGCCTAAAAGTTGTTAATCATCTCATAATTGATGAAAAACATGATTTCACCCGCGAACGAAAGCTGCCGTTCAATGATGTGATAATGATCATTCTTTCTATGGCCGGAGCCCCTTTGCAGGAAGAGCTCCACCATTACTTCAACTATAAAACAGATACTGCAACTTCCTCCGCACTTGTCCAGGCTCGAGACAAGGTCCTTCCTGCCGCGTTTGAAGAATTGTTTCATTCGTTTAATAAAGCTTTTCCCTGCAATGAGACATATAGAGGCTATCGCCTCATCGCAGTGGATGGCTCAGATCTGAATATTCCTTATGATCCTGAGGATTTAGACACGTATCACTCCAACGGCCAAAATGCAAAAGGAAACAACCAGTTGCACATTAACGCCGCATATGACATTCTCAACAATCGATATGTAGACATAGTCATTCAAGGAGCGGCCCATAAACATGAGCAAAAAGCGATGTGGACTATGGCAGAACGATTTCCAGTAAAGAAAACAATCTATATAGCTGATCGGAATTATCCGACATGGAATAACATGGAACACATTATTCGTTCCGGTAAATACTTTCTGATCCGCACAAAGGACATCCACAGCAAAAGCAGCATTTTGCGTAAATTCAATCTTCCAGACTCCGAGTTTGACCGTAATGTCAAAGTCACATTAACGACCCTGCAGACCTGCGAAGTTAGGAGTAAGCCTGAAAAGTACCGTTTTATCTCAAACAGCTCCACCTTTGACTTCTTCAATGATGACAATCCGTTTTATGAGGTGAATTATCGAGTTGTACGCTTCAAGCTGGAGGATGGAGGCGAAGAATATGAATCAATTATTACAAATCTCCCCGAGGAGGAATTCAGTGCGGAAGAAATAAAGGCGCTCTATCACTTGCGATGGAAAGAAGAAATATCATTTCGCACTTTGAAATACACTACAAACCTATCTGCTGTACACGCCAGAAAACGATCATCAATCCTGCAAGAGATATGGGCCAGAGCAATCCTCTATAATTTCTCTTTCATCATTATCCGCGAACTAGCGAAGCGGAAAGAGAAGAAAAAGCATGCGCGCAGGAAATACGAATATGTTATCAACACTACACGAGCAATACATCTTATTCGCGATGTGCTGATAAAAAGAAAAGGCGGTTCTTCACCACCTGATCTTGAAGCCTTGATCTCAAAAGAGACCCTGCCATTACGTCCTGGCCGCAGAGACCCTCGCAAAGTCCGCACTCAGTCCGTAATAAGCTTCAACTACCGCTTTTCATAAGCGAGTTCATTATAACCTGCAATTAATCATATAGTTCAATGAACTGATGTTTTCGTCATGCACGTTTCATTGAACAGAAAGAAAAGCCTGCAGTTTTTAAGACGTTTATACTGCAGACCTTCTCCTTAACTTAATGACGTTGGGGACTACCCTCCTTTTTTGTTTTATCGTTCGAAGAGACAGTGTATATTGGGAATATGACAGAAAAAGAAAAACTGGCATTGGCTGAAAAAGTGTGTCAAATCGCGGAAGATGCCAGTGCTTTAATGAAGCATAGGCCTTCTGAAGAAGAAATTACACAGAAGGGGAATATCTCGAACTATGTGACGGCGACGGATGTAGCTGTTCAGCATTATTTGGAAGAGAAACTGACGGCATTGATCGAAGGAAGCGAAGTGCTTGGAGAAGAAAGCGAGGAATGTGTTCCGGAGGCAGAGGCTGTTTGGATCGTTGATCCGATTGATGGGACTTCAAACTTTATCCGTGATCTGGGTGCGTCTGTCATTTCAATCGCATTGATGCAAAATAACGTTCTTGAGATTGGTGTTGTTTATAATCCTTACCGTAATGAGATGTTTTATGCGGCAAAGGGATGCGGAGCATATCTGAACGGTACGAAAATTCAGGTGTCAGAACGGGATTTTTCACATTCTCATTTCTGTTCCGCATTGTGTTTATATGCAAAGGAATATGCAGAACAATGCATGAAGATCATTGGCAGGGTTTATCAGGAATCGGATGATCTGAGACGGCTCGGAGCTGCGGCACTGGAACTATCTCAGCTGGCAGCGGGCAGGGTCGAACTCTATTTTGAAATGCGCATAGCACCCTGGGACGCTGCAGCAGGAGCATTGTTAATTGAAGAAGCAGGTGGGTACTGGGAATGTCTGTACGATGAGGGAATGCAGACAGGAAAACTGTTCCCGTTTATCGCTGCTAATTCGAAAGAAAGCTTTGATAAGCTTCGCAGGATCGTAACCGAGTATATTCCGGAGATTCCATATGATGGTTCGTTCCGAAATACCGCATTGAATGCAAAAGACTCTGTATAATAATCACCTGTTACGGGTGGTTTTTTAATAGGAATTTGGAGATTGAAAATACATATAAATAAAGAGAAACACAAGCTTCTCCTTTAAAATAAACCATTATGAACGAGGTTGTACATTCCGGACGGAATCATGGTCAGGAATGCAGTAAATCAGGGTTCCTGCGTATCTGATCCGTTATAGCAGACGCACATCATGGTCAGATCATCAAATGGTTCGGTATTCTGAATAAACACATTCACTGCTGCCTTCATGTTTTCGACGATCTGTTGCGATGACAGATCCTTCGACTGGTTAAGCACTTCGAGAATACGATCTGTTCCGAACATTTCCTTCTGATCATTGACGGCTTCCGTAAGTCCGTCCGTATACAGGAAGAGTTTGGCACCTGGTTTCATCTGTATATCGTATTCTTTATATTTCAAACCATCCATTCCGCCAATCACAAATCCATGAGTGTCTTTGAATAATTCAAAGTGATTTCTATTGTTAAGGATCACAGGATATTCATGCCCGGCATTGGAAGCAGTCAGGACTCCGGTTGAAAGATCAAGCATACCAAGCCAGACGGTGACAAACATCTTTTCCGGATTCCTGTGACAGATTGTTTCATTGGTATCGGAAAGCGCTTCAGCCGGGGATTTTCCCATCCTGATGTTCTGGGAAAGAATGATCTTGGTGGCCATTGTGTACAATGCGTCCGGTACGCCTT
>JAEEPV010000353.1 GCA_016284975.1 Solobacterium sp. | reverse complement strand
TTCCTTCGCTGTCTGCATGTATTCCGTTATTCAGCTCAGCATCTCACTGCCGTTTGGGGCAAAGAGGGAGATGATCCAGTCTGCGTTGATCACCGGGAAAGTACTGTTGTCCACATCATAGAGACCGCCGCTTTCCTTCATTTCCTCTTCTACCATACTGACGGGAATCAGAAATGAAAGCCCTTTATCATCCGTACGGATGTTGATCTTCATGACCTCATTTTCCGTTCGCTGATACTCAATTGCGGTAATCTCTTCTGCAGTTCCCTTTTTATTATCCAGATACTCGATCAGGGAATCATATTTCGCAACTTCCACAACACGGTCATCGACACCGTCTTCCAGGATCTGAATCTTTTCCGCAAACTCCTTCAGAGTCGGTGTACGGCGAAGTGTATAGCCCTGTGGGATCAGCGGGCCTGCGATCGAGCGCATCAGTGTTTCGGACGGTGCCGTCTCGTTCAGCCAGATGACAAACCGATGGCTGCGATCAATATAAACCAGAGGATACTGCACCATGAAATCCCGTTTACAGCGGGGACACGTACTTCGGAACAGATCTCCGCTGAGACAGCGGTCTCTCAGATCCGCATCTTCATCCGCTATTACACTGTCATAAATATCAATCTCATAGTTCTTTCCACAGTATGGACAGGTATAGCTGACGGTTCTGCTGTTCATTAATCCTGCTTCCTCTCCGGCAGAACAAGCTCTGCCTCCACCTGTGCAACCGCTTTAATCGTTGCGACCATGGAACATTTCCCCAGTGCTTCCTGCATGCAGGCTTCGAGTTCTTCTTTTGACGCATCCGATTCCGGCTGTAATGTAAGCTTCAGGTATTCCAGTGTGGTCGGAACTTCCGTGCGTTTTCTGCCATCCACCGTAACCTCTGCGGAACGAACCGTCACCCCATGTTCCTTTAATACACCGAGAAATGTTGCGTAAAAACAGGAAGCTACCGCACCAAACGTCATATCGTACGGCTGAATCCCTTCATTTCCGATTCTCAGTACCTGATCCTGGACGCAGTAGACTCCGTTAAATCCGTTTTCAAAATGTATGTCTGCCATCTTCAGCTATTTTTCCTTTCTGATCAGTTCCGGTAATTCACTCAGCTGTTCGATCAGATAATCCGGCTTTGCGGCAATCAGATCGTTTCGTTTTCCCTCGTTCGATGGATATGCCACGGTAACTGCACCGGCATTTTTGCCCGCTTCGACATCCATGACACTGTCACCAATGTAGAAACAGGATTCCGTTTTAAGCATTTCCCATGCTTTCAGAATACCTTCGGGATCCGGTTTGCTTCGGGAAACAGAATCATTGCCAAGCACAACCGACATGAAGCCATCCATACGGCTCTGCTTCAGAAGCTCATCCAGTGACTTGAAATAGCGCGTACTGACAACCGCGCACGGGACCTCCATCGCGCTCAGTTTCGCCAGCGTTTCCATCGCTCCAGGCATCGGACGGATCAGATCACGGAGGTTCTCCCGCTGATATCTGCGGTATTCTTCAACACATTTCCACGGATCCATTTCCGGGAAAAACTCCTTCATCATGACATCCAGCGCCGGCCCCAGTACTTTGATACGCCTTTCAGGTGTGAACTCCTCTACCGTCCGGTATTTCTGAAACACGTGTTCAAAACTGGCCATGATCGCCGGTTCCGTATCCATCAGCGTTCCGTCAAAATCAAATACAGCAGCTGTGTTCATTGCCCTTCCTGATTCTTCCTTAATATTTCCGTATGGAGGCGCTCCTTGAACTCCTCCGTGCTGTTGTATCCTTCCTGCTTCAAGATGAAGTTTGTCACTGCGGTTTCGATCAGTGCACACATGGAACGTCCCGGGCTGACCGGAAGCACCATAGCCGGAATACTGACACCCATGATACGGGTAAATGAGGTCATCTCATCGCCGATACGTTCATATTCCTCACTGGCATCGTAACGCACCAGATGAATAACCAGATCGATCTTGTGCCGGCTGACCAGCTTGTTGGCACCAAACATACGCTCAACATCGATAATACCGATACCCCGGATTTCCAGCATTCCTCTGAGGAGACTCGGCGCATGACCATAAAGGCTGTTATGAATCTTCTGTACGTCTACCCGGTCATCTGCGACCAGAACCTGCCCGTCACGGACCAGTTCCATTGCAATTTCGGATTTACCCATACCGCTTTCCCCGGTAATCAGTACGCCTTTGCCATAGACGACCATCAGGTCACCGGAAAGGGTCTCTTCCGGCGCAAGACGCTCATCCAGGAAGGTAATCAGGTCGACCATCATCCGATAAGTCGCATACCCGGTTCGGAAGATCGGGAAGTTCCTATCAATCGCAACTTCCTTCAGAATCGGAGGGATCTCATTGTTTTTTGTAATGATCAGCATCGGTGTCAGACCGTCTGTAATCGACGGAAAACGCTCCCGCTGTTCCTCCTCCGAAAGATGCCCGATATACTCAATTTCTTTATTACCAATGATGACAACACGGCGGGGCTCAGTCGGTTTAAAGTACCCCGATAATTCGAAGCCGGGACGATTGACATCCGGAATAACAACCCAGCGATTCAGGGATTCTGCATTTCCGGTAAGCTGTTCCAGGCCGAAAAAATCGACGATCTCCTGGATCATCACTTTATTCTGATCTGTTTCTGTCATAATAGTTGCCTCGCACCCGCATTATAACACGAGCATTGCAATCGCAAAGCCGGTCAGAAACCCACCGGCATGTCCCAGTCTGGATACGTTGGGGAATAAATTGATAATGAGGTTCGTGATCAGCAATCTCAGAAGAGAAGACTGAATGCCCGGATCCTGCAGCAGACCGAGCTTAAACAGCAATACCATATATGCTGCCAGAAGTCCGTAAAGGCCGCCGGAAATACCCAGTGTGATCGTATTTTCGTCACCCATGAATACGGAAAGCAGATTTCCTCCGATAATGGCTAAAAGCAGAATCGATCCAAACAGGATCGGACCAAACGACCGCTCCAGCCACCCGAAGTTGTACAGGGCAAACAGATTCATCAGGATATGCGGTATGCGAATGTGGAGAAATCCCGCTGTCAGAAGACGCCAGTATTCGCCCCGCTTTACCCGGAACGGCAGCAGCGCTCCCAGTTCGATTGCCTTATCAATCGGAGCAGGAGACCGGTAGATCAGAATAAACAGAAGGATACAGATGCCTATCGCCGCATAAGTTACAATCATTTGCTACGTTTCTCCTTCGGTGCCTTACGCACCAGAACCTTTTTCAGATACTGCCCCGTCCATGAGGCAG